>JAGFJG010000031.1 GCA_024102915.1 Caldilineales bacterium | reverse complement strand
AAGAACGCAGAGACCTTAGTGTTTTTCGCATCGGTCGCAGTATCATCAAAAGACATTTGAAATTCGACCTATTCCTCCCTTTCAGACTCACTCCTTACTTCTCTTGAAAACTGTCAGGTGGCTAGATTTCGGACCAAAACCCACGACAATCAGACGCGTGATGCAGTCCGCTCGTTCCAGACAACATTGATTCGGTTAAAAGGACTCCAAGACCGATCCGCGCATATCCGCGTAACCATCCGCGTTATCCGCGTTCCAATTCCCCTCTCTAATGACCAATAAGCCCACCATCCTTTTCTACGAAGCCAATGACTTCCGCTTTTACGGGGCGGGGCGGGTGTTGCTGTGGCTGCTGGAACGATTGGAGCGCGTGCAGCCGCTTTTCGTCGCGCCCGGCGATGGCGTGCTCACCCAGCGTGTACGGGCGGCGGGCATCGAGGCTGAGGTCGTGCCCCTGCCTGCGCGCTGGCGACGCCTGGACGAACGTCGGGGCAAGGCTGCCAAAGCGGGAAAGGCGATCCTCTCCCCCACCCTGCTGTCCCATTCCCGCCAGCTCGCCCGGCTGATGCGCCAGCGCCACGTGCGGGGCGTCCATGCCAACAGCACGCGTGCCGCCATCTATGCCGGACTGGCGGCCAGGATGGCGGGCGTGCCCATGTGGTGGCATCTGCGGCTGGAACGCCCGCCCGGCTGGAGTGAGCGCCTGGCCTACCGCCTCAGCGACCGGGTGATCTGCGTGTCGGGCGCGGTGCAAAAAAATCTGGGGCTGGGCGACAAAACCGTGGTCGTGTTGGATGGCGTCCCCGCCGAGCACATGCGTTTCGATGCTGATGGCCGGGGTTTCCGCCGCAGCCTGGGCTGGCCCGACGACGCCGTGGTCGTGGGCGATGTGGGTTCGCTCACCCCGCGCAAACGCCATGACCTCTTTATCCGCATCGCCCTGGAACTGGCCCCGCGCTATCCCCACGCCCGTTTCCTCATTTGCGGCGGCAGCCCGCCCGGCGTGCCTGACGGTCACGAACAGGAATTGCGGAACATGGCCGCGCCGTTGCTGGCCGAGAATCAGCTGGCCATGCCCGGCTACATCGAGGACATGCCCGCCGCCTATGCCGCCATGGATGCGCTGGTCTTCCCCACCGACCTGGAGGGGTTCGGGCTGGTGGCAGTGGAAGCGATGATGATGGGCGTGCCGGTTGTGCGCACCGACACTGCCGGGGCCGAGGACATGATCGTCGATGGCGAGACCGGCTTTCTCGTCCCCACCGGCGATTTCGCCGCTCTCAGCGACCGCACTTCCCGCCTGCTGGCCGATCCAAACCTGCGCCAACGCATCGGCCAGGCCGGACAGTCCTTCGCCCGCGCCACGCTCACCGCCTCGCGCATGGCGGCCGAAATGGAAACCTTGATGCTGAGCCGGTTGAAAGGATAATTCGGATTTTAGATTGCGAATTGCGGACTCGCCCCTTCACTCCATTACTCATTACTCCATCACTTCATCACCTCCCCCATGCCCCCCCAGCCCGACCTTCTCACCATACTACCCGGCGAACTGGCCGCCAACGTGCCCGAACTGAGCGGCAAGAGCGTCGAAGTGCGGCCAATTGGCAGGGCGGAATCGTATACGTTCTCGCAGGTGACGCGCTGGCAGGTCGATGCCGCTGGGCAGCCGTGGCGACGCATCGTGATCAAAGAGCCGCATGGCGAGCAGGCTTCTCGCTCGCAAGCCGAACTCGAAGCCCTGCAAAAGCTGGCCGGGCATTTCGCCGACGCCCCGAACTTGCGTGTCCCGCGCGCCTTGCTGGCTCTGGACGATCCGCCAGCTCTGGTCATGGAAGAAGTTTCTGGGCAACGCCTGAATGCGCTTATGCGAGGGCTGCGAAAGCCTGCGAATGAGGAGAGGATGCACTCAGCGCTGGCCCCAATCCCGCTCGCAGGGCAGTGGCTCTCCCGGCTGCACCGGCTGATCCCGCCCGCTTATGCCCAACCCCTGCCGTCGCTCGCCGACCGAGTCGATGCCGCCTGCACTCGCCTGGGAGAAACCGGCATCTCCGCCGCCCAGATTCGCAATGCCCGCGCCGCCTTGCCCTCTCTGGCCGGGATGGACAGCCCGCCGCACGTCATCCTGCACGGCGATTACACATTGCGCAATATCATCGCCGACCCGAATGGCGGCGTCACCGTGTTCGATACATCGCTGGCGCACACCGGCCCCGCCGCCCACGACATCGGCTGGTTCCTGGCCGCCCTCGCCTTCATCGACCGCTGGCAGATGCTCAGCCGCCAATGGCTATACGTGCGCAGCGCCCTCGATTTCGCCCACGCTGCTTTCGTCGTTGGCTACAAAAACGCGCAGATCCCCATCGATGCCGGGCAGATCGCCGCTTTCACTGCCGTGCGCCTGTTGGAACGCTGGGCCGAGTACGCCGCACATCTGCGCAGAACCCAACCCTCGGTTGCAATCTTCGCCCTGCCGGTCGTGGCGAATCCTTATTTCCGGCAACAACTCATTGCCGCGCCGGAGCGCGTGAACAGGCTGTTGGGATAGGTAGCAGGTTTCACACCTTGCGCCGCAAGAGCAGCGCCGCAGCGACCACGCCAGCGGTAATCGCCCCGGCGGCGAGCGCCTGTTTCGAGCGGCCATTGCTGGCGCTCACGCCCTTGGCCATGACCGGAATGCGCTTGATTTCGGCTCCGGCCTCGCGTTTAACCTGGGCGAGCAGCGCCTCATCCTCCCGCAACTGTTCGGCCAAGGCGCGCTTTTCCACCAAAACGTCGTCGGTGATGTACTCGCCGAAGGAACGCAGACCGGCAAGCTGAAATTGGTGTTTGAGGAACAGTTTGTAGATTTCTTTCACGCGCTCCATGCTGATGTTGCGGCCCACGGTGTAATCCTCGAACCGGCCTTCCATCGCCAGCAATGCGGTCTCGGCCAGACAGGCGTAGGCAGTTTTGGGCGGCAGGCCGATATCGTAGCCGAAATCGATGTCGCCTGGGATCAGCACTTCGCCGCTTTCGATCACGAGCACATCCGGGCGCAGGGCGGCTTCAGCAGGGTTGATATCGGGCGGGCGGGCTACATCGCAAATCACAGCGCCGGGTTTGCAGCGCGTGATATCGACGATGCGCTGGCCGAAAGCCGAAGTCGCTGTCACGATCAGGTCGCAATCCGCCACCAGATCGCCCGCCTTCGTCGCAATCGCCACCTGCGCTCCCGGCGTCTCCGCCTGGATGGTGCGCTTCAGTTCGATCAGTTTTTCCGGCTCGATGGACACCAGCACCACATCATGGATAGCCTGCGCCAACAGCCGGGAACACACCGAGCCGATGGAGCCGGTGGCGCCGATAATCATCACCTTGCCTTTGGTCAGGTCGGTAGCCCCCATCTTGATCACAGCCTGCTTCGCCGCTTCCAAAGTCGCCGCCACGGTCAGGCTGTTTCCGCTGGTGATGGCGATGTCCGATTCGTGCGCTACCGTAATGCCAGCATCGCCCACCACACTGGTGAACGCGCCCAATCCCATGATGCGCGCCCCCCAACGCTCGGCCATGCGCGCCGATTTGTTCAGCCGCACATAGGTGAATTGCTCGCTGTGCTGCATCATCTGGCGGGGGGTTGCGCCCAGCGAAACAAGATAGCCCTCGATTTTCTGGCCGGTCGTGGGCGATTGGCCGCCCGTGATGCGCGAGAGATAAAGGGGCGGGAAATAGGCGGCGACGCGTTCGACCAGGCTGTCGGGCATATATTTGGTCCAGCCGAACCATTTGTGTTTGTGGATGAAACGCACGTCCAATGGGTGAATCACAAAGGCGAAGCGATTGATGCCCTGCTGTTCCGGCTGCAAATATCGGACCGCCGGGCTCCATTGGATATCGGCCATGAGATCGAGATAGGTGTCTTCGGTCAGCGGGGCGGCAGGGTCAGGGCGCAAGGCGACGAGCAGGGCTTCGATGGCGGCAGCCGACCAGCGTCCCAGGTCATCGTCATCGAGCGAGGGCATGACGGTGACGACGATGCCCGCCCCACGCGCACGCAAATCCTCCAGGTCTTCTGCGCTCGCCCGCTCGACCACGATGGTCTTGCGTTTGAGTTCGGCGGGCGCGTAGCGTCGAATCGCCCCAATGTCCCCGGCAATCACATCCGCCCAACCAAAAGGCTCGGCTGAGCGAGCATGACCGGCCTGCCCCGGCTGTGGAAAGATGCGGCGAAATGGCGCATCCTGGAGCTGTTCCAACGTCAGCGGCGCGGCCTGATCAAGCGTGGTTTTACCGCCGAGGCCGGGAAAGTCAGGCAGGGCGAAGTAGACGACCGGGTCGGCGAAACGAATGGCCGAGCCACGTCTGCCCAGCGCTTCGGCCAGACCTTGATGATTGACGCCCGGACACATCAGCACCCGTTTTTGGGCGAAGATGCCCGGTTGCGCCCGGTCGGCCAGGATGACGCCCCACCTTTCCAGCCCGGCCCGAATTCCGCTGCCATCAACCACCGGCGTCTGTCTGACGATTTGCTGTAAGCGTGAGCCGCCGTCGTGTTCGACCTGCGCCGGGCCAAGGTGCAATTCGGCGGGCATACTTTCGAGACCGATGGCGTCCACCCGACCATCGTACTCGGCGATCAGCGCCGCCGCACGCTCCAGATCGCCGCCGCAGCCTCGATAGAAAATCTCAACTTTCTGATCTAAAAAGGTGACGACCGAATCGGTGTCAACCTCATTCACGTGAATTACCAAAACAGTTTTCATGAGCGACCTCTTCCGGGAACGACGCCGCAGCGCGGGCGCGGCATCGATGATTGCATTTCTTCACTATAGTCCACTTTCGCGCCAATGGATATGATGAAAGTCATGGGGAGCGAAACGCCATCACCAAACATCTCCGCTTTTTGGCGGGCTTGATTGGCTGGCTTATACTGCGTCGAATCACCGTTTTTCATCGCATCGGAGCAGACCACCCACATGCAGATTTCGACATTCGGCCAAAAATTCACCGCCCAATCAGGCATCCTGCAACTCATGGACGATTTGGGCGAGGCGCTCGCCACGGGCGGCGATTCGGTGCGGATGTTGGGCGGCGGCAATCCCGCCTATATTCCGGGCATGCAGGGCGTGTTTCGCCAGCGGATGCTGGATATGTTGCAGGATGAGGAAAGCTTCGAGCGGATGGTCGGCGACTACAGCCCGCCGCAGGGAAACAAGGCTTTCATCGCCGCCCTGGCCGATTTGCTGCGTCGCGAGTGCGGCTGGGATATAAGCCCCGAACATATCGCCCTGACCAACGGCAGCCAGACTTCGTTTTTCTATCTGTTCAACCTGTTCGCTGGCGCTTTCCCCGGCGGCGAAAGAAAGCGCATCCTCTTGCCGCTCGCGCCCGAATACATTGGCTATGCCGATGCCGGCGTTACCGAGGACTTTTTCACGGCTAACAAACCCGATATCGAGTATATCGACGACCGGCTGTTCAAATATCATGTCAACTTCGACGCCATCGACTGCGGCGAGGACATTGGCGCCATTTGCGTTTCCAGACCGACGAATCCCACCGGCAATGTGCTGACCAACGAGGAGATCGCCAAGCTGAGTGCGCTGGCCCGGCGCAACGATATCCCCTTCATTATCGACAACGCCTATGGCATGCCCTTCCCTTCCATCGTCTTCACCGACGCCATGCCGCATTGGGACGATCACATCGTGCTCTGTATGAGCCTCTCGAAGCTGGGCATGCCCGGTCCTCGCACCGGGATCGTCATTGCCGCCCCGCATATTATCAAGGCAGTGGCGGCGATGAATGCGGTCCTCAGCCTGGCGCCCACCTCGACCGGGGCGGCGCTGGCGTTGGATGTCGTGCGCAGCGGCGAGATCATCCGTCTCAGCCGGGAAGTCATCCGCCCGTATTATAAAGCCAAGGCCGAGCAGGCTGTTTCGTGGATTCGCCAGGAAATGCAAGGCGCGCCCTGCCATATCCACAAGCCTGAAGGCGCATTTTTCCTGTGGCTATGGTTCAAAGACCTGCCCATCTCCAGCCAGGACCTTTACGAACGGCTCAAGGCGCGTGGCGTCATCATCGTTCCCGGACATCATTTCTTCCCCGGCCTGAACGAGGAATGGCGGCACAAGCAGGAGTGCATCCGCATGAGTTATGCGCAGGAAGATGCAGTGGTGCACGATGGCATCCGCATCATCGCTCAGGAAGTGCGCGCTGCGTATGGAGCGGGAAAGTGAGCGGATGAAAGATGAGAATGCTCGCAAATTATCGTTTTCAGCTTTTTGTCGCGCTTGGCGGGTCAACCGCCGTGGCGCTGGTTGTGTTGATATTGGCCAGACCTGCGCAGGCCCATGCAAGTGTGCGATTCCAGGAAGCCGCACGTTGTGATGTCAGATTTGAACCGTCGCTTGTCGATGCCAAGTATTTGTTCAGCGACGATTACGGCTGGTTCGACGCCTCACACTTTCGCGCTGGCGACCCCAAGCAACTGATCAGATCTGTCGAACTTGCCGCTGGTAAAGCCGGTCGTTTCATCGTCGTTGATCAGGAACTGCACAATGGGCTGACCAGTTACGAGGCCTATTACTGGGTATCTGGCAACTTCGAGCCTGAGCGAGCAACCAATGTCGCCCTGGGCATTTACCTGGATTGGACTAGACGGTTTGAAACCTGGCAGGGTAAGCCGCCACGGGTCTTGTTAGCGCCGCTGACCTCATTTGCGATTGAGGATTTGCCCAGCCATTATGTTGGCTTCGTGGCGGCGGCCAGAGAACTATCGCCCTTGCAAGTATTATTCTGTTATTTGGGCGGCGTTGATGCCATCGATGAAGAACCGCCTCACTTTGTGCTCACCAATGAGCACGATATCGCCAGCCTGAAACGCTTGGAAAATCGCCTATTCACCCCCGTGATCAAAACTGAGAAAGGCTGGCGCCGGGTGCCGTGGCCGGAAGAGATGAAGTTGGACGTTGTCGGCCCCGGTCCTCATACCTGGCGTTTCGTGGGCGAGCAGACTCTTTATCTTCAAATCGATGGCTGAGACAACGAACGATCTCATTCCCTGAATTCCCAGCCGATCCAAAACTCTCATCTTGAACATACCTCATGCAAATCGGAATTATCGGCCTGCCCAATAGCGGCAAAACGACTATTTTCAATGCCCTCACCCGTGGCGACGTGGAGACGGCGGCATTTTCTTCGGGACGAATGGAAGTGCACTCGGCTATAGTCGAGGTTCCTGATTCGCGCGTCGATTGGCTCTCGAATCTATATCGCCCTAAAAAAACCACCCATGCGCAAGTGCAATATGCCGACATTGCCGGGCTGGCGCGCGGGATCGGTGAAGCGGGCGGGCTTTCCGGCCCTTTGCTGAATGAGATCAGCCAGAATGACGCCTTGCTGTTGGTCATTGCAGCGTTCGACAATCCCAACGTTCTGCATCCCGAAGGCGAGGTGAATCCGGAACGGGATATCGCCCTGATCGAATCGGAACTCATGCTCAACGACATGGTGCTGATCAGCAATCGCCTGGAACGCATCGACCAGCGCCTGGGCAAGGGGGGCGATGCGAAAGAACTAGAGGCCATGAAGTTGGAGCGCCAAATCCTGGAGCCGCTCATGGCCAGTCTGGAGGAGGAAAGGCCGATCCGGGAAGCCGATCTGCCGGAGGAGCACGCGAAGCTGTTGCGGGGATTCGGTTTTCTCTCGCAGAAGCCGATGTTGGTCGTTCTGAACATCGGCGACGATGGTGACGAGGAAATCGCAGCGCCCTTCACCGCCAAGCGCCGGCCTGCCATCGGGTTGCGCGGGCAATTGGAGGCGGAACTGGCGCAGATGGCCCCTGCCGAAGCCGTCGAGTTTTTGGAGGATTTCGGCATCGCCGAGCCCAGCCTCTCACGCGTCATCCACCTCTCGTATGACCTGTTGGGCGTGCAGTCTTTCTTCACTGTGGGAGAGGACGAGGTGCGGGCGTGGACGATTCCGGTGGGGGCGACGGCGGTGGAGGCGGCGGGCGCTATCCATTCCGATCTGGCGCGGGGCTTTATCCGGGCGGAAGTCGTCGCTTACGAGGATTTGCAGGCGCTTGGGTCGATGGCCGAGGCGCGCAAGCATGGCAAATTCCGGCTGGAAGGAAAGGAATACGTGGTGCAGGATGGGGAGATCGTGCATATTCGGTTTGCGCTATGAAGTGCGACGCACTGATGCAGATTCGGGTCACTGCCGACTGCTACGGCATCAGTGCGTCGCACCTGTGCGTACCTCAAATCCAACATTCACCGGGATAGGATGTCGGCTCACGGAACAGGTCGATAGTTTTCACTATTTTTATAGTGTAATTTGACAAAATCGGTCGGCGCTGGTATTCTCATGCCAGTTTCGACCCCTCCGTAAGACATCCTATGGCTTCACTTTACCACCGTCTCGACAACTCGCCCCGCGGGCAAATCATCAAACTGATCCAGCGCTACGGTCCGTTGGGCATCAAAGAATTTCGCCAGGAACTCGGGCTGAGCGATACAGCCGTTCGCCAGCAATTGCGCACCCTCATGTCAGAGGGGTTGGTGCGCACGATGCTGTCCGAGCGCAGTGGCCCCGGTCGCCCCAGCCAAATGTACGAACTGACCGCTGAGGCTCGCAACCTGTTCGCCTGTTATTGCGAAGACCTGGCGCTCAATCTGTACAACGAACTGCTGTTCGATCAAGGGCCTGACGTGGTGGACACACTGCTGGAGCGCGTGGGGGCGAAACTGGCGGGCCAATATCAACATCAGGTGAAAGGCCGGGTGCTCGACGATCGGGTGCGGTCGTTCGCTTCGGTGCTGGATTCCAAAGGGATCATGTCGGATGTAACGCGCCAGGCAGACGTGATCATGCTGCACGAATACAACTGCCCCTACCACGAACTCGCCGCCGAACATCGTGAAATCTGCGAAATGGAACAGGATATGATGGCGCAAGTCCTCAATGCCGATGTGGAACTGACACTCTGCATGATGGACGGCCACGCCAATTGTTCATTCGCCGTCAAAAACAAATCATAAGAAATCAATTACCAAACGCTATCGAATTAAGGAGTTAGCTACTTACCATGACCGCTGTTCTCGAAATCAAAGACCTGCATGTCAATGTCCAGGATACGGAAATCCTGAAAGGCGTTAGCCTGACCATGCATCAAGGGGAAGTTCACGCACTGATGGGGCCGAACGGTTCCGGCAAAAGCACAATGGCCTATGCCATTGCCGGTCATCCTCACTATGAGGTAACCTCCGGCGACATCCTGTTCAACGGTGAAAGCATTCTCGATCTCGAACCCGATGAGCGCGCCAAACTGGGGGTTTTCCTGGCTTTTCAATATCCAGTCGCCATCCCAGGCGTCAGCTTTGCCAACTTCCTGCGCGCGGCAGTCAGCAATGTGCGCGGGTACAAGGAAATAGCCCGGGCCGAGATGGAAGCCAGCGGCGAGACAAAGGTTGCAGGCTCCGAATTGATGCCGATGCGCGAGTTCCGCCAGGAATTGATGGCGAAAATGGATCGTTTCAACGTAGACCGGGCTTTCGCCCAGCGTTATCTGAACGATGGCTTCAGCGGCGGCGAGAAGAAACGAGGCGAAGTACTGCAAATGGCGATGCTCGAACCGAAGATCGCCATCCTGGACGAAAGCGATTCCGGTCTCGACATCGACGCCCTGCGCATCGTCTCGGACGGCATCAACAAACTGGTAGCCGACGGCATGGGTGCGCTGCTGATCACGCACTATCAGCGTATCCTGAATTATGTCAAGCCGGACAAGGTCAGCGTGTTCTACAACGGTCGTATCGTTTTGACGGGCGGGTCCGAAGTAGCGCACATGTTGGAGGAGAAAGGCTATGGCTGGGTCGAAGCAGAGTTAGGGGGGAAAGTTCTGGCCTGATCGAGGATCAGTAGGCAGTTATCAGTAATCAGTATTCAGAACACGCTGCGACTGATTACTGAAAACTGATCACTGATTCCTGAACATCTGGATTCAAGACTAATCAACAAGCGAGGCACTAACACTATGGCTACAGAACAAGATCGTCAGGCCCTGACTGGCGTTAAAGAAGATTATAAGTACGGCTGGAATCAGCCTGAGAAATACACATTCAAAGCCCGCAAAGGACTTGACCACGACGTAATCGATCAGATTTCGACGATGAAAGGTGAGCCGGAGTGGATGCGCGAGTTCCGACATCAGGCCCTCGACATCTACAACGCCAAGCCGATGCCCACCTGGGGCGCCGACCTCAGCGAGATCGATTTCGACGACATCTACTACTACATCAAGCCCACGCAAGAGTCAGGAAAGAGCTGGGATGATGTCCCTGAGGATATCAAACAGACTTTCGATCGATTGGGCATTCCCGAAGCGGAACGCAAATTCCTGGCCGGAGTCGGCGCTCAGTATGAATCCGAAATGGTTTACCATTCCCTGAAAGAGGAGTGGGAGAAGCTGGGCGTCATTTTCGTCAGCATCGAATACGGCCTCAAGCAGCATGAGGATTTGTTCAAGGAATACTTCAGCACCGTGATCCCGGCGACAGATAACAAATTCGCTGCTCTGAAAAGCGCTGTCTGGTCGGGCTGCTCTTTTATCAACGT
>JAGFJG010000014.1 GCA_024102915.1 Caldilineales bacterium | reverse complement strand
AGATTCGTCAGCACAACCCGTTCATCAGGTCGGTGCTCGGTGATCGGTTCGCCCGGCAATAGCGCGCCAAAGGCCACACAATTGGGCATGGCGCGGGCATAAGTTGCGCCGCCGGAAGAGATGGGCTGCGAGACGGCGTCGCCGCTGACCTGGCGATAGACGCGCATCAGGGCCTCGACGACAAAGTGATCCAGGGGCAGATACAGCGGGGCCAGCCAGTCGAATTTCTGGTATGCCAGCCCGTAGTGGGCGGCGACAGCGCTGAGCTTCGCCACGATTTCCTCTTTGGACACCGTCACCGGGATGCGGCAGTCGATGGAAATCTGTTCGGCATCGCCGAGGTCGATCTTGCCGACGTTGAATCTGAGCGCGCCGGAGGCCGCATCGGCGCACTCGCCGAAGATACGCATGGCAAAGGGGTCCTCGCCGATTTCCTCAGCGATGAAATCAATGGCTTTGGACCTCACGCCGATTGCGCCCAGGGCTATGCACAGGCGGGCGATGGCGTTGACGCCACCCTCCGGAACCATGGCATGGGAGGCTTTGCCGTGAACCTCGATTGCGGTGGCGGTGCGGGTATGGGCAAAGCCCAATTCATCCAGCTTGCGGGCCAGCGCATCCTGACCTCCACCGTCATACGTGATCCGATCGGGCACGGCGTTGAAAGCCGAGCCGCCCGTCAGCCGCACCCCGCTGACATTGCTGCCGGTGAGATGAAGTTGGAGCAATCCTTTTTCGGCATAGGTCAGCGGAAACCGGGCGTCGGGCGAGAACCCCATGCTTGGAATCTCTTCCCGCTCTTTGTAGCGATTGATACAACGCCACAGCGTCTCTTCGTCCGCGCCGAAGATGAACCGCACCCGCTTTGTAAAGACCATCCCGGCGTCCATCAAGGCCCTGGCCGCGAAGAGGGCGGCCAGCATCGGGCCTTTGTCATCCTGCGTGCCGCGCCCATACAGCCTGCCATCTCGCTCCACCGGCTCGAATGGCCCGTATGTCCAGTCTGCCAGATTGCCGGGCGGCACCACATCTAGATGACCCAGGATGCCTATCATCTCATCACCCTGGCCGATCTCGGCAAAGCCATAGTACCCGCCGTCGCCATAATGGGTGCGAAACCCCAGATCGCCGGCGATTTGCAGGGCTTTGCGCAACGCCAGATCGATAGCCTCGCCAAAGGGATACCCGCCGCCGTCTTCGTCACAAACGCTGGGGATGCGCACCAACGCCTTCAAGGCAGCCTTCAACGGCGCTCGCTGTGCTTCCAAGTAGGGTGACAGGTCTGGGAGCATAGATGGATTTCGGTTGGAGAGTAGTAGCCAGTAGCCAGTGATCAGTTCTCGATCTGATTGTTGGTTTACTGGTTACTCTTCACTTCAGTCACCCAGCGTCGCCACCATAATCGCCTTGATGGTGTGCATGCGATTTTCGGCCTGGGCGAAGACGATCGACATCGGAGATTCGAAGACCTCCTCGGTCACTTCCAGGCTTTCCAACCCGGTCTTTTCGTAGATATCCTCACCGACCTTGGTCTCCCGGTTGTGGAAGGCAGGCAGGCAGTGCATGAACTTGACGTTGGGGTTGCCAGTCTTTTTGACCGCTTCCATGTTGACCTGATAAGGCTTGAGCAGCTTGATGCGTTCGTCCCAGACCTCTTTGGGTTCGCCCATGGAGACCCACACGTCGGTGTAGAGATAGTCCACGCCCTTGACGCCCTCGTCCACGCTTTCGGTGAGGGTCAGGCGGGCGCCGGTCTCGGCGGCAATCTGCCGGCAGGTCTCGATCAGGCTTTCATCCGGCCACAACGACTTGGGCGCGCACAGACGCACATCCATGCCCAACTTGCAGCCGGTGACCATGAGTGAATTGCCCATATTGTTGCGGGCATCGCCCATGTAGCAATAGGCGATCTCGTTGAGATGCTTGGGGCTGTGCTCCATCATGGTCAGAATGTCGCAGATCATTTGGGTGGGATGGAACTGGTCGGTGAGGCCATTCCACACCGGCACGCCGGCGTACTCGGCCAGGGTTTCCACCAACTCCTGACCAAAGCCGCGATACTCGATGCCATCGTACATGCGGCCCAATACCCGGGCTGTGTCTTTCATCGACTCCTTGTGGCCGATCTGAGAGCCGGTCGGGCCCAGGTAAGTGACATGCGCGCCCTGGTCATAGGCTGCCACCTCGAAAGCGCAGCGCGTGCGGGTCGAGGTCTTCTCGAAAATCAGGGCAATATTTTTGCCCGTCAGGCGTTGTTGTTCGAAGCCGCCATACTTGGCTGCCTTGAGATCTGCCGACAGTTTGAGCAGGAATTTCAGTTCTTCCGGGGTGTAATCCAATTCTTTAACGAAGCTGCGATTGCGAAGATTGTATGCCATGGAAATAGCTCCTTTATGAGTTTGGTGTAGTTTTGTGAATGTTAATCTGAAATCTCAACGAGATAATTGATTCCTTGACGATGGACGACGGACGATAGACGATTGGAAGCGTTGACCCGTTTCCCAGAGTACTTGCCATCGTCTATCGTCAATGGTTTATCGTCAACTGCCAGACACAGGCAGTCTTTTCAAAGTGAAGTCAGTTTTGAACTGTGACCGGCGGGCCGTTAGATCAGCACGCCGACCGCCAGCACCAGCATGCTGAGGACAGCGAGCAAAATGATCAACGGCCAGACAAACCGCCACCAGGTTCCGTATCCCACGCGGGCGATAGCCAGGCCGCCCATCACCACCGCTGACGTGGGCGTGACCAGATTGATCAGGCCGTTGGCAGTCTGATAAGCGGTGACAACGAGATAGGTGGGGACGTTGGCGAACTGGGCCAGCGGGGCCATGATCGGCATGGAGACGGTAGCCAGGCCGGAGCTAGACGGGATCAGGAAAGAGAGGGGCAGGTAAAGCAGATAGGTGACGAGGATGAAGCCGACGCCGCCCAGCCCTGCGACCGCCTGTTCCGCCCAGTATAGAACCGTATCGGTGATCAGGCCGTTGTTCATGATGACTGTGATGCCACGGGCCACGCCGATGATGAGCGCCACGCCCAACATATCCCTGGCCCCATCGACAAAGGTATCGACCAGCGTTTTCTCACCCAACCTGCCGATCAGACCGATCACAATGCCGAAGAAGAGGAAGCAGGCCGTCATTTCGGGGAACCACCACCACCAGGTTGGGATAGGCAGCCCCAGGTCTTCCCACGGAATCACGCCATAGACCATGACCACGAAGGCCAGGAAGAAGAGAACCAGAATGACTTTGTGGCGGCCTGTAAACTCGCCGAACTCGGCCCCGGCGTTTCCGCCCGACCTGAACTGCTTTTCGTTCTCTGCCTTTTGGTCGTAGATCAATGATTTTGTCGGATCCTTCCGCACCGGCTCGGCATATCGCATCACAAAGATGATGCCTATGATCGTGCCGATGATCAGGATGACCAACCGTCCGATCAAACCCTGGCTGATGTCCGTCCCGGCGAAACCAGAGGCGATGCCGGTGGCGAAAGGATTGATAGTCGAGCCCAGTACGCCAATGCCAGCGCCCAGCAGGATCAGGGCGGCGGCGGCGAGACCATCGTAGCCTGCGGCAAGCATCACCGTGATAATCAGGGCGTAGAAGGCCAGCGTCTCCTCGGCCATGCCATAAGTGGTGCCGCCGATGGCGAAGATGGTCATAAGAATGGGGAACATCCATTTCTCTTTGCCCTTGAGCTTACTGACCACCCAGGCGATGCCGGCATTGATGGCGCCGGTCTTCATGGTCACGCCCAGGAAGCCGCCGATAATGAGCACAAACATGGCCACATCGATAGCGCCGAACAACTCGCCGCTGTTCCAGACGTCGACATTACCGCTTGCATCTTCGATGCCGTACATGCCGTTGATGGGACCTTTAAGGGCGCTAACCAGCAGCTTCTGAGGGTTGGCAGGCACTGAATGATAGGTGCCGGGGATGGGCGCGCCTTCGGAATCATAGTCATATAGTCCCGAAGGTATTACCCAGGTGGCGAAGGCGATCACGACCAGCAGGAGGAACAGGATCGTGAACGCGCTTGGGAAAGTGAACTTCCGTTTCGATGATTTCTCAGGTTTAGTTTGTGCAGTCATGAGTCATGCCTACCTTGTGTTTGAGAAAAGCCATCTTCTGTGATGGTTGTGCAATATGCAGTGATTTCGGACGCCGCAAATACGGTGATCGAATGAAACCCTCAGAGTGTAAGTACTATCTACATATGTTCTCCTGAAATGTCTTTAGACTTGGTAATGTTTATAACATTATTAAGAAATAATATCACAAAAAGCGGACAAGTATTCAGTCCGATGGGTCGGTGCTGGTAGGTTCTGGGTACTTGAGTCGCCACTTATGCGGATTGAGCAATGTTGCGCCTGTGACTCCTGCGCAGGAAGAGCTTGAGCACCCTGACTGTCAACGGCAGCATGGCGGCGGAACCGATGCAGATCAGCCAGTTGCGGTCGTGGAAAAGATCCCGATTAAAAGCAGTCTCCGTCTCGTTGCGAGCGCTAAGCCCCATGGCGACGGCCTAAGCCTCATGGCGACGGCGCAAACGCAGGTTGTGCGGTGAAAACTGCGAAACTGTATCCTAACTCAAATCCTACGACGGAAAGACTAAAAAGATGAAATTTGTTCATTCAATCGTCGTCTCGTCCACACACCAGAATCAGTAAGGATAAACGCCAACCGCGCATTGCCCGTATCGTCGCGCAGTATCGCGGCAGCAAGATGTGGGGCGGCAAGACTTGTCCAACTCCACGCACTTGCGACCAAACGATTTTTAGCGTAGAAATGGGTTTGATAAATATCCTCGATCTTATGCAGTTGGCGGCTTTCGTCGCTTGAAAGAACTTGCATTAACCTAGCGAAGAGTCGAGACGGTGACAGGACGAAAGGCTTCTGTGCCGTCCCATTCCGTCGTGAACGCTGAACTGCATAACCCCTGTTACCGACAAATCAAATCACCGACCGCTATCCCATTCCCGAAAACTGAGGTGCGATCCCATGAGCGTCTATGCGGGCAAATATCTGCGCATTGATCTAAACACACAGAGCGTCCACGAGGAAACCATCAGCGATGAACAGGTGCGAACCTGGCTGCTGGGGTCCGGGTTTGCCGCCCGCCTGTTCCTGGACGAAATGGACCCCGGCCTCGACCCGCTCGACCCCGCCTCGCCTTTGCTGGTCTTCAATGGCGTGCTGGCCGGAACCTTCGCCCCCACCGGCTGCCGCAGCTCGTGGTGTGGGCGTTCACCCCTCACCGGCATCTGGAATGAGGCCAACCTGGGCAATTACTGGGGGGCGGAACTGCGCTTCGCCGGATACGACGGGCTGATCATCACCGGCCGGGCAGAGAAACCCACCTATCTGTGGATCAACGGCATCGACGAAACGATTGAATTTCGCGACGCCGGGCATCTGTGGGGCAAGGATTATTTCGAGACCGCCGACACGCTGCTGGCCGAGACGGACGAGAAAGCGCAGGTGGCCGGGATCGGGCAGGCGGGCGAGAATCTGGTCAAAGTGGCGGGGATCATGAGCGGGCCATCGCACTATGTGCGGGCGGCGGCGCGCGGGGGCATGGGCGCTTTGCTGGGCAGCAAGAACCTCAAGGCCATCGTCGTGCGCGGCAAGCAGCGCCCCGACTATGCCGACCGCAAAGCTTTTCTGGCCGAAGTCAAAGAGCAGACAACCCATATCAAGGACAATTCGGTGGGGATGAGCAATTACGGCACGGCGGGGGGCTGCGTGACCACGGAATGGTATGGCGACATGCCCATGAAGAACTGGCGGCTGGGCAGTTGGGAGGAAGTGGAGGCTATCTCCGGCCAGACGATTTACGAGAAATATCTGGTGCGGCACACCCACTGCCACGCCTGCCCCATTGGTTGCGGCAAGGAGATCGAGGTCGTCGATGAGCGCTATCCCTCGCCGCGCGGCGAAGGCGTGGAGTATGAGACCATCGCCGGATTCGCCGGTATGACCCGCACCGCCCATGCCGAGGCCATTGCCCTGGCCAGTTCGCTGTGCAATCGCTATGGCATGGACACGATCTCCACTTCATCGGTCATCGCTTTCGCCATGGAGGCGTTTGAGAAAGGGCTGATCGGTCGGGAGGATGCCGGCGAGCTGGACCTGGAGTTCGGCGACCCGGATGTGATCCTGGCCCTGGTGCACAAAATCGCCCTGCGCCAGGATATCGGCGACCTGCTGGCGGAGGGTGTGCGGGCGGCGGCGCAGCGGTTGGGCAACGGCGCCGAGGATTTCGCCATTCATGTCAAGGGGCTGGAGATTGCGTATCACGACCCCCGCGCCTTCGTGAGCATGGCGGTGAACTATGCCACGGCCAACCGGGGCGGCTGCCATCTGGAAGCCCTGTCCTATTGGAACGGCTATGGCGTGCCCCTGCCCGACCTGGGCTATCCCGACCAGCTTCAGCACCACGAATCGGACGCAGTGCAGGCGCGCATGGCCTACGATTTTCAGAATTACACCAGCGTGTACAATCCTCTGGGTCTGTGCAAATTCATCATCAAGGGCAAGGTGGGGCCGGCGCGTGCGGCCCAGCTTGTGAATGCCGCCCTGGGTTGGGATTGGACGCCGCAGGATGTGCTGCACGTGGGCGACCGCCTGATCCAATTGAAGCGGCTGATCAACCTGCGCTATGGCATCACCGTCGCCGACGACGTCTTGCCCAGGCGGCTGGTGACCGAACCCCGGCCTTCCGGTTTCGCCGAGGGCGTGCTGCCCGACATGGAATTGATGCTGCCCATTTATTATGAGCTGCGCGGCTGGGATGAAACCGGAGCGCCGAGGCCGGAACGTCTCGAAGCAGTGGGCATCAATTAAGGGCAAGCCCTGTTATGAGCCGCAACCGCATGGAGGCTTTCAGCGACGGCGTCCTAGCCATCATCATCACGATCATGGTGCTGGAACTGGGCGTACCGCACGAAGCCAGTCTCGCTGCCCTTGTACCGCTCATCCCAGTCTTCTTCAGCTATGTGCTCAGCTTTGTCTTGATTGGCACCTATTGGAACAACCATCATCATTTGATGCAGGCGGTGCAGCAAGTCGACGGTCGGGTTTTGTGGGCGAACATGCACCTGCTTTTCTGGCTATCGCTGGTTCCGTTCGCCACGGCCTGGATGGGCGAGAACAATTTCGGGTAGTGGCGAATTTTGACTGATAGGATTATGCTTGACGCTCACCCGAATGCAAAAGGAGTAAGTCATGATCATTGAAGTCATTGTCCGCACCTGTCCAGAATGCTCGAGCGAGAATATCGTCAA
>JAGFJG010000013.1 GCA_024102915.1 Caldilineales bacterium | reverse complement strand
TGGCGGAAACGATTTTACTCTATCACTCGATTACTTCATCACGTTTTACATAGAGTGCAACGTCCTTCAAACTTCCATCATTTTGATGCGCTCCCAGGCGGGCAGGTCTTCGTCGTCATGGAGGCTGCGGCGCAGTTCCATGATCTGGTCGCGCAGCACAGCCGCCTGTTCGAATTCGAGTTGGCGCGCCGCCTGTTGCATCTGCGATTCGAGTTCTTTGATCAGGCGCAGGCGTTCGGGGCGGGGCAACAGGCTCAGGCTGGGGATGGTTTCGCTGCCGGTCTCGTAGACCGGGCCGGGCTCAGCCACCTTGGCTTCGGTCGCCACCCGCTGGGTCAGATCATGCACCGATTTGATAATCGAACGTGGTTCGATGCCGCGGCTGCGATTGTACTCTTCCTGAAGCTGGCGACGGCGGTTGGTTTCGTCGATAGCTCGCTGCATGGAATCAGTGATGCGGTCGGCATACATGATCACTGTGCCGTCCAGATGGCGAGCCGCCCGGCCAATAGTCTGGATCAGCGATGTCTCGGAGCGCAGGAAGCCCTCTTTGTCGGCATCGAGCACGGCGACGAGGCTGACCTCCGGCAGATCCAAGCCCTCGCGCAGGAGGTTGATCCCGACCACCACATCATACACGCCCAGCCGCAAATCACGCAGGATTTCCACGCGCTCGATGGTGTGCACTTCCGAATGCAGGTAATGCACGCGGAAGTTCAACTCGGCCAAGTAGTCGGCCAGGTCCTCGGACATGCGCTTGGTCAGGGTTGTGATCAGCGCCCGCTGACCTTTAGAAATACGCTGATTCAACTCTTTGACCAGATCGTCCACCTGCCCCTTGGTGGGGCGGATGTAAATGACCGGGTCGAGCAGGCCGGTGGGGCGAATGATCTGCTCGGCAATCTGCTCGGAAACTTCTCTCTCGTAAGGCCCCGGCGTGGCGGAAACGTAGACCACCTGACGCACCAGATCGTCGAATTCCTCGAATCGCAAGGGACGGTTATCGAGAGCGGAAGGCAATCGAAAACCATGATCGACCAACACAGTTTTGCGGGCCAGATCGCCGCGATACATCCCCCGAATCTGGGGAATGGTCATGTGCGATTCGTCGATGAAAATCAGGTAGTCGTCAGGGAAATAGTCGAGCAGGGTCCAGGGCCGGGAGCCGGGGTCGCGGCGGGCCAGTGGGCGAGAGTAGTTTTCAATCCCCGAACAATATCCCACCTCGCGCAGCATTTCCAGATCGTAGTTGACGCGCTGCTGGATGCGTTGCGCCTCCAAGAATTTGCCCTGGCTTTCGAACAGCGTGACCTGCGACGCCAATTCCTGCTCGATGTCGTCAATGGCCTCGGACAGTTTGGCCTGGGGCGTGATGAAATGTTTGGCCGGATAGATATCGATGCGCTGGTGCTCGGCCACCACTTCCCCGGTCAGGGCTTCGATCTCGGTAATCCGCTCGATCTCATCCCCCCAGAACTCGATGCGATAGGCGATGGTGGCATACGCAGGCATGATCTCCAACGTATCGCCGCGCACGCGGAATCGTCCCGCCTGCAGGCCGGTATCGTTGCGCGTATAATAGATGTCCACTAGATGACGCAGCAGGTTGTTGCGGCGACGCACCTCGCCCACACTGAGTTCTATCGCCACCCGGCCGTAATCTTCCGGACTGCCCAGGCCATAGATGGCGGAGACCGAGGCGACGATGATCACATCCCGGCGGCTGAATAACGAGGATGTGGCGGCTAGACGCAGACGGTCGATCTCCTCGTTGATCTGCGAGTCTTTTTCGATATAGGTATCGGTGCGCGGGATGTAGGCTTCGGGCTGGTAATAATCGTAGTAACTGACGAAATATTCGACGGCGTTGGCGGGGAAGAAATCGCAGAACTCGGAGTAAAGTTGGGCGGCGAGGGTCTTGTTGTGCGCCAACACAAGCGCCGGTCGTTGCACTTCCTCGATCACCTTGCCCATGACGAAAGTCTTACCCGTGCCGGTCGCCCCCAACAGTGTCTGGTACTTCATGCCCTCACCTGCGCCCTTCACCAAGGCGGCGATGGCGGTTGGTTGATCTCCTGTCGGTTGAAAGTCAGAAACAAGTTTGAAGTCTGGCATTGGGGTGACACGGGATGAGAATTTAGGTATCGCTTACGAGTCGCCGACAAGGCCCATCACTAGTTCGCTGCCTCTCCGCCGACCCCGAAAACAGAACATAAGTTCTTAAAGGCATTATACACTTTTTTGAAGCGGCTGTCCACTCTTTTTTGCTTGAGTTCACTGCTCTGTGTGCGAAGCAAAATCCTTCGTCAAAAAATCAATTTCCACTTTCCAAAAAAGAATTGATACTTTCTAAAAAAGAATTTGCACTTTTCAGATGTCATGAATTACAATCCCGCGCGTTATGGCTCTCTACGTCCGTTCACTCACCCCGCCAGAGCATATCGAACTGCAATCGATGTCGAATAGCGATGACATGATTCAGGCGAGATGGGCGCAAATTATCCTCCTTTCCGCCAACGGAACGGGAGTGCCGCTCATCGCCGATACGCTGGAACTCTCTTCCGCTACGGTACGCGCTCGCATCAAAGCATTTAACGAGCGCGGGTTCGACGCCCTGGAAAGAAGCGCATCGCCCGGACGCCCAGAGACCATTTCACCCTCGCTCGGCGACCGTTTCGCCGCACTCATGCGCGAGCGCGAACCCCGCGACTTTGGCTGGGCCGACACCGGTTGGACGCTCGACCTCCTGGTCAAGGCGGCTACAGTCGAAGGCTGGGTCGAGAGCATCAGTCGCGAGGGTGTGCGTCTCGCCCTACGCAAGAGCAAATACTCGTACCGGCGTCTGAAAAACTGGGCCAAGGGCCCCAAGCGTCCTGAAGCGCCAGACCTGGAAGCGCGCTGAATCCCCGAAAAACGCTCGTTCCCCCAGAATTCATTATAGGAGTACTCTCATGGTACACGAAATCATTGTTGAAGAAGATGTCCAAATCCTGGATGCAATCGCTGCCCGCGAAAATGGACATAGCGCCAACGGCAAGCACAGTCTTGATATTACAGAAAAGCCCAGGGATGGTCTGCAATGGAAAATCGACGAGATGATCCAGCGTGTCGATTGGGCGAAAGGCACAGAGGGCTATTACTATCAGCAGCCGGTCGAGAAGTTAGAAGGCGCCTGGGTGGTGACCAACGGCCAACGCAAATTGATGTTCGCAACTTACAGCTATTTGGGACTGCTTCAGCACCCCTATATCGAACAAGCTGCAAGGGATGCCATCGACCGCTACGGCACGGGCACGCATGGCGTGCGTTTGCTGGGCGGCACGCTCGACATTCACGTGGAGCTGGAACAGAAAATCGCCAACTTCCACGGACGGGACGACGCCATCGTCTATTCCAGTGGCTATGTGACCAACCTGGCAACGATTTCCACCCTGGTGGGCAAAGGCGATTGGGTGATCTCCGACCGTTGGAATCACGCCAGCATCGTCGATGGCTGTACGCTGGCCCGTGGAAATTTCGTGCGTTTCCGCCACAACGATATGGAAGACCTGGAACGGCGGCTGTCATCGGCGCCGGCGGAAGCGGGAAAACTGGTTGTGGCCGATGCCGTCTTCAGCATGGATGGCGACATCTTCAACCTGCCCGAAGCGGTGGAACTCTGCCGCAAGTACAATGCTCGGCTGATGATCGACGAAGCGCATAGTCTGGGTGTGATTGGCGCCACCGGACACGGCATCGAAGAGCATTTCGATATGCCTGGCAGCATCGATGTCAAGATGGGAACCTTGAGCAAGACGATCCCCGGCGTCGGCGGCTATGTCACCGGAGACCTGGAAATGATCACTTTCCTCAAACATGCCGCCCGCGGCTTTGTCTTCTCGGCGGCGTTGCCGCCTGCTGTGGCCGGGGCCTGCATCGCTGGCTTCGAGATGGTTGAACGCGAGGGCGTCGAGCGCAATCGCATCCTTTCGCGTAACGTCAAGCACTTCCTGAGCGGTTTGCAGCAGGCCGGGTTCGACACCGGCGTCAGCGTCACCCCGATTGTGCCGATTATGACCTGGGAAGATGATCCGGCCATGTACATGACGAAATACTGCCAGGACAATGGCGTTTTTGTCCTGCCGGTGCTTTCGCCGGCCGTGCCGCCTGGCGCCAGCCGCCTGCGCGCCAACGTGACGGCTGCCCACACGATTGCAGATATCGATTTCGCCCTCGAAGTCTTCATTGCTGCGGGGAAGCTGGTCGGCATCATCTAGCCGAACGTCACTTCGCCAAATTTCCGAGTCCCAGGTCGGGTTTTGCCCGACCTGGGACTTTTCTTTTCTGCGTCAAATCAAGGGGTCGAACATCTGGCTTAGCGGCGATCAAAGAGTGAACGCTCACAGGCATCCACTGAGACCGACAATTGACAAGGTTGGGGGGATTTTCTGTACAGAGTTATAAATAACTATACTTTGCGGGTAGTGGCGAATTTTGACTGATAGGATTATGCTTGACGCTCACCCGAATGCAAAAGGAGTAAGTCATGATCATTGAAGTCATTGTCCGCACCTGTCCAGAATGCTCGAGCGAGAATATCGTCAA
>JAGFJG010000011.1 GCA_024102915.1 Caldilineales bacterium | reverse complement strand
TTGACGATATTCTCGCTCGAGCATTCTGGACAGGTGCGGACAATGACTTCAATGATCATGACTTACTCCTTTTGCATTCGGGTGAGCGTCAAGCATAATCCTATCAGTCAAAATTCGCCACTACCTGATCTCGTATTGTATGTCTGATCTCGTATTGCTTTTCCCCGGTCAAGGCTCACAAGAAGTTGGGATGGGCGCAGACCTCATCGCCCATTCGCCCGCAGCCGCACAGGTTTTCGACCGGGCGGATGAAGTGCTGGGTTTCTCGCTCTCGCGACTCTGCTTCGAGGGCCCGGAAGAGACGCTCACCGATACGATCAACGCCCAACCAGCTTTGCTCACAGCCAGCGTGGCCGCGCTGCGAGCGCTGGAAGAGGCGCAGGGCGCGCCGGTCGCAGCCGTTGCCGCGGCCGGACACAGTATGGGCGAGTTCAGCGCCCTGGTTTCGGCGGGAGCGTTGGATTTCGATGATGCGCTGAGGCTGGTGCGCGAACGCGGCAGACTGATGAAACTCGCCGACGAGCTTGCGCCCGGCGGCATGGCCGCTATTATCGCACTCGATACCGAGGTGGTCGCGCAATTGTGTGCATCGGCCCGCGAATCGACAGGCGCATTCGTGCACATCGCCAACGACAACTGCCCCGGACAACTGGTCATTTCCGGCGATGAGGCCGCTCTGGTTGCAGCCATGCAGGCTTGCGAGGAAGCCGGGGCGCGCAAGGTCGTGCGTTTGCCCATCACTATCGCCGCGCATTCACCCCTGATGGGCGCGGTGGAAGATGAATTCGCCGCAGCAGTGAATGCCGCCCGCATCCACACACCGGCCTTCCCTGTGATCGCAAACAGCAGCGCCCAACCGCTGCTCTCGCCCGATGACATCCGCCGCGAACTCATCGGACAATTACGCAGTGCCGTGCGCTGGACAGAATCTATGCAATACCTGATCGGCCAGGGTCATAGCTCGTTTGTCGAACTGGGGCCGGGCGGGGTGCTGGCCGGATTGATGAAGCGCATCGACCGGCAATTCAAGAAAATCCCCAGCCTCGCAACCTGGGGAGGCATTGAGGAATTCCTCGCTAAACCGGCTTGACACGCCCGTACAACTGGCGTATATCTAGGATACTGGCTGGCGCGAAAATCACAGCGCTGGCGGATTTCACAAATCATTTCAAAAAGGACGCATTATGCCTGCTCTGGAAGGAAAAATCGCTCTGGTGACTGGTGGATCACGCGGGATCGGTAGCGCTATCGCTCACCGTCTTGCCGTCGACGGCGCCCAGGTCGTGATCAATTATCACAGCAACGAGACGGCAGCCAATCAGGTTGTGGAGGCGATCATGCAGGCAGGCGGGCAGGCCGTCGCCAAACAGGCTGATGTCGCCGATTTCGATCAGGCCAGCGAGTTGATCAAGTCCACGCAAAAGGAGATGGGCCGACTCGACATCCTGGTCAACAACGCCGGAACCACGCGCGACAATGTCATCATGTTGATGAAAGAAGAGGATTGGGACGTGGTGCTGAATACCAATCTCAAGAGCGCCTGGAATTGTTCCAAAGCCGCCGCTCGCATCATGATGAAACAGCGCAGCGGCCGGATCATCAATATCACCAGCGTGGCGGGCATTTCTGGTAACGCCGGGCAGAGCAACTATTCCGCATCGAAAGCAGGGCTGATCGGTTTGACGAAAAGTCTGGCCAAAGAGATTGGGCCTCGAAATGTCACGGTCAACGCCATCGCCCCAGGCTTTATCCCCACCGATTTGACCAACGAACTTTTGGAGCAAATGCAGGATAGGATTTTGGAATTCACGCCGCTGGGCAGGTTGGGTTCAGCCGAAGATGTGGCGACGCTGGCAGCGTTTTTGGCTTCCGATGATGCTGGCTTTATCACAGGTCAGGTTATCGCTGTTGATGGGGGCATGGTACTATAAGCCCAACAGCTGAGGCCATGTCATGAACGAAGAACCCGCAGTTATCGGGCAGGTAACAATAGCGCCGCAGGTGCTCACGACCATCGTCCGCCAGACGGTGCTTGCCAATCCTGGCGTACAGAGTCTGGCGGCGCGTTCGCCCCGGCGCAGCCGCCGCAAAGGCCGGAGAGCCGAAGCGCCCGGCATCGAAGTGACGATCGGCGACGAAGGTGTGGCGGCTGTGGTGCATATCATCGCCAAACCTGACGCTAACATGATGCGGGCGGCGGTGAGTCTGCAAGACGAAATCTCCCGTGCCATTGAATTGATGACCGGTTTGGCTGTGGCCGATGTCAGCGTGTTTGTTGACGACGTTTATTCTGAAAGTGGGGATGCGACATGAAACCTCGCCATCATGGTCGGCGCGTGGCTTTGCAGGCGCTATTTGAAATCGATCTGGCGGGGCATAAGCCTGGCCCCGTGCTGGAAGAGCGGCTGACATCCGAAGGTCTGGCCGATCAGGATGAGACGGCTATTTTCGCCCGGCAACTTGTCGTGGGCGTTGTTGGCAATAAGCCTCGATTGGACGCAATCATCGCCCGTTTCGCCCCGGAATGGCCGGTCGATCAGATCGCCATCATCGACCGCAATATCCTGCGCATGGCCCTCTGGGAATTATTGGCAGACGAAACCCCCACGCGGGTCGTGATCAACGAGGCGGTGGAGCTGGCCAAGGTATTCGGGTCAGATGCCAGTCCTCGGTTTATTAATGGCGTTTTGGGGGCGGCGACCCGTGATGCAAACGCGCGAAGCCAATTGGCGAAAGTCTCCTCGGATAAGGCAAGTGTTTAATATTGGCATCGGCGAATTATTGTTGATCGCCCTTTTAGCCCTGCTCTTTTTGGGGCCGGAGAGGCTGCCCAAGGTGATGCGAGAGGTTGGGGAGTTGGTGGGACAGTTGCGCCGGATGGTGAATGAATTCAATAGCGTCTTTTCGGATGAATTGAAGCCGCTTCGGGAAATTCAGGGGCTGGCGGATGATCTGAATCCGATGAAGCAGATCGGGAACATCACGAACCCGCCGCCGACAGCAAAGCCCAAACCGGTGAGCGAGAACACCATCGCCCCGCCCAAGAGCCAGACCCAGGCCGCCCCCGCGGGGCCCGTGGCTACGTCCGCTACAACTGGCAATGCGAACGCAACGCAGAATCCCATGACGTTGATCACACAGGCGCGTCAGCAGCGACCCGTGACAGCCCCGCCGCCTTCCGGTGACGAGGCCATTGCCGGGAATGGCTCCGAACCCACCCCATAATCTTCGGCGGAACCATGGCGACTGAGATCGAATCGAACAGCGCCCCGATCCTCGAACACCTGCGCGAGTTGCGTGATCGATTGCTGCGCGCCGCCCTGGCATTGATCATCGGCATCATCATCGGGGTGATTTTCGCCAAGCCATTTCTGGAGATATTGATTGCGCCGTTGCGGGGCACCACGACCTTGCAACTTCTGCGCCCGACCGAGAACATCATCATCTACTTCAAGGCGGCGCTGATCCTGGGCGTCATCGTGGCCTCGCCCGTGATCATCTATCAGGTCATCGCCTTTATCGTGCCTGGCCTCACCGGTCGAGAGAAACGGACGCTGTGGGTAACCCTGCCTTTCGCCGGATTGCTTTTCGCCGCGGGCGTGGCCTTCGCCTCGTTTCTGGTGCTGCCCTTCACCCTGAACTATCTTCAGACTTTTCTCACCGACCTTTTCAAGGCCGAATACTCGGTGGGCTATTATATGTCGTTCGTGGCGAACTTCGTGCTGTGGATTGGCGTCGCTTTTGAGTTGCCGCTGGTGATTGCGTTGCTGGCGCGCCTGGGTTTGGTCACGCCGGAGCAACTGCGCGGCACATGGCGCTATGCCATCGTGATTGTGGCGCTTCTGGCTGCCGTGATTACGCCCACGCCCGACCCGTTTACGATGGGCATTGTCATGGCGCCCCTGTTAGGACTCTATTTCCTGGGCCTCTTTTTGGCCCGGATTGCGTATCGTCCCCGCGCTGGCTCTCAGCCCCTGGAATAAGACGCGGATTCTTTTTGAGGAGTTGACATCTCAGTGCGTCTGGACGACGAACCAGACGCCGTAAACAAATGCTTGTCAACCCGGTTCGGGTTGAGAGAGCGATTGCAGTCCAGGCTACCATTCGTGTATACTCTGCACATTCCCCCAGAGAGGTTGAGCTTGTGGACTCGTCAATGATATTGAGTTGGTTGTTGCAGGGCGCCATCCTCGCTATCTTCATTGTGGCGGCCTTGCTTGTCGGCTTGCGTTTGGCCGGTTGGCGACCAAACGCCAAAGATGCAACGGCGGTTGGCGGCGCTATTGACGATGCGCAAAGGTCGTCACCGCCGCCCGTGACCGCAAATCCCGTGGCACCCGCGCCAACGATTGCGGCTGCCGCGGCCCCGCCTGAACCCGCCCCTGCCGTGCAGCCTGCGCCTGCGCCTGTCCCGGTTCCCCAACATACGCTTTCGTCGGATCGGGAATTGGCTCCCGAACTTGAGGATATGCGCCATGCTTTTGAGTTTAGCGACGACGACCGGCTGACGATCATCCTGGAGATGCCAGTGGACGTCCTGGACAAAGATCGGGCGTTGGTCGATATCTGGGTCGAGGCGGTCGGTTGGGCGCGCCTGGAACGCGCCGGCAAGACGATGTCGCCTGGGGCCAGCCAACCCCAGCCATTGTCACAGGCTCAGGTGTTGGGCTCGACCGAAGCGGAGCAACTCCAGGTGCAGTTGGACGAAGTGCTGCATCGCCTGCAATTGTCCGCCGAGCGCCGCCGCGAGATGCGGGCGCTGCTCGACCAAAATATGCCGCGAGCCGAAACCGTGTAATCGCAGACGCCGCCCCATTCGGGCGGCTTTTTATTGCCGAGGGCAATCATCATGGCCTCATCACCACCGCAGAATCCCTACTTCACCATTCACGATCTGCCTTCGGATACGCGCCCGCGGGAACGGCTGCGCCGGTTTGGGGCGGAGTCATTGACCGATGCGGAACTGATCGCCATTGTCCTGCGCAGCGGCGCGGTTGGCATCAATGTCATCGACATGGCGACCGGGCTCGTCCGCCACTATCAGGGATTGCTGGGCATGCAAGAGGCCAGTTTCGAGAATTTATGCGAACATCACGGCATGGGCGAGGCGAAAGCATCCCAATTGAAAGCCGCCTTCGAGATCGGGCGGCGAGTGGCGATGGCCAGCCCCGATAGCCGCCCCCAGGTTCGTTCTCCAGGCGATGTGGCGCAGCTTCTCATGGCGGAACTGGCCTACGCCGACCAGGAACACGTGAAAGTCGTCCTGGTCGATACCCGGAATTATGTGCTTGGCACGCCCACGATTTACAAGGGATCGCTGAACAGCGTCCACATCCGCGTCGGCGAGCTCTTCAAAGAAGCGATCCGCCGCAATGCTGCGGCCGTGATCGTGGCCCACAATCACCCCAGCGGCGATCCTACGCCCTCGCCGGAAGATGTCATCCTCACCCGCAAGGTCGTGGACGCTGGCAAATTGCTGGGTATCGATGTGCTCGATCACCTGGTTTTGGGGCGCAATCGTTGGGTGAGTTTGAAGGAACGGGGCCTAGGATTTGGCGGGGATTAGCGCCTTATCGGCGAAATTCCTGCCTTTTGAAGAAGAAGATCAACCACAGATTTCGCAGATGACGCAGATTTGAATAGGAAGAACCTGCGCCACTCTGTGTCATCTGTGGATAACCCTCTTTGGTTCTGGCTCGACTAGACTGATGCAATCACCCTGCCGAGGACAGCAGTGAGAAGAAAAAAGTCGTACCGACGTTGGGCTGGCTTTCCAACCACACTTTGCCCCCGTGCGCCTCAACGATAGCTCTCACCAGAAAAAGCCCCAAGCCGACGCCCTGCGTGTCGCGGTGCAGGCTGGAATCGACCCGATAGAAACGCTCGAAAACGGAGTCCTGTTCATCCAGCGGAATGCCGATCCCCTGATCGCTGACGTACACGATCACGCTGTCGGCTTCTGCCCATGCGCCGACGATGACGGGACCGTCTGCGGGCGAATACTTAATGGCGTTATTGATCAGGTTTTCCAACACCTGTCGCAGGCGTTTTTCATCGCCGCGCACCAGCGGCAAATGCGCCGGCATATTCAAGGTGAACTCGTGCCTGGGAGACTGCACGCGAAACCGCTGAAGAAGCGAATCAGCCAGTTGTCGCAATGACACGTCCTCGATGTCGAGGCTGAGCGCGCCGGCCTGGATGCGGGAAGCATCGAGGAGATTGTTGATTAATTCGTTGAGACGATCACTCTCCTCCTCAATAATGCGGCCGCTTTCCCGCACGATTTCGGGGCTGAGTTCGGCATCCTCCCGTGCCAGGGTGCTGGCGTACCCCTTGATCAGGCTGACAGGTGTCTTGAGTTCGTGCGAGATCACCGAGACGAAGGTGGACTTGAGTTCTTCGGCCTCGCGGTAACGGGTGATGTCGGTCACCGTGGCGATCACGTTGGTCAGGTCGCCATTTCGATCAAAGAGGGGCGAATAGGTGACACCGACGGTGATGCGCTTGTGCCCCGGCCGTACGATATCCCCCTCGCCATACCAGATGCCGGTGGGCGGCGGCGGCGTGCCCACGCCCAGACACAGGTGATCGCCGGTGGTATTGTCCAAATCGAGGACTTCGTGGCAGGGCCGTCCGCGCGCATCCATTGGCGACATGCCCACCAGCCGGGAGAGCGAGCGGTTGATGGCGGCCACGCGCAGACCGGGGTTGAGGATCATGACGCCGTTGGGGCTGTTGTCGATGATTGCTTCCATGCGGGCGCGGGCTTCGCGCAGTTGCTCCACCTGCCGGGCATTGCGAACGGCGATTGCAGCCTGGTCGGCGAAATCGCGCAGCAGGGTCCTGTCGCCGCTGCTGAAGGCGATGGAACCCGACCGGAACAGGAATATCCCGCCGACGATCTCATCGCCGGACAGGATCAACGGCAGGGCGACGACCTGTTCCAGGTCTTTGTCCGAGGCTTCGAGCACGATGTCCAACTGTTGCCGCAATTCCGTCTCCGACCAGAAGCTCTCATCCACTTTTTGTTCGCTCAGGTAGGGGGCCAGGGCCTCGAACACGCGCGAGGGTAGCCCGTAGCCCGAGGCCAGGCGCAATGTTTTGGTGGGCGTGACCAACGCCACATAACCCGCTTCGGCGCTGATCATCTCGGCGGCATAGCTGAGGATGGTGCGCAGCAGCGCCGGCAATTCCAGCCGCGCGGTGAGAGCACGGCTGATTTCCAGCAGAGCTTCGAGTTGGCGCTGGCGATAGGATGAGAAAAGGGAGAGGGACATGGGGGTTATTGTACCGTTGTCGGACGATGAATCCAATCCGCTGAATGTGCTGGTTGCTCATTTCCGACCTTGCCATAAGAATAGTAGTATCACCCAGCTTTATCAACGCGCTTGCACCCTATGAACAAAATGAATCCACTTCCACAAAACGCCGTCCTTCTCATTATCGATGTGCAAAAGGGCCTTGACGATCCCTACTGGGGCGAACGCAACAATCCCCAGGCCGAGCAGAACATGGCGCGCTTGCTGGCGGCCTGGCGGCAAACCGCCCGTCCGGTCTTCCACGTGCAGCACCTTTCCACGAACCCCGCCTCGCCTCTACGCCCCGATCAGCCCGGCTGCGCTATCAAAGACGAGGTGCTGCCGCGCCAGGGCGAACCGCTTTTCCAGAAGCGCGTCAACAGCGCCTTCATCGGCACTGAACTCGAACACCAACTGCACCAGCGCGGTTACGACACCCTGATCATCGTCGGCCTGACCACGCCGCATTGCATCTCCTCCACCGCTCGTATGGCCGGGAATCTCGGCTTCCACACCTGGGTTGTCTCCGACGCCACCGCCGCCAATGAGCTTTCGGGACCGGACGGGAGTACCTATACGGCTGAGGAAGTCCACAGCGTTTCTCTGGCCGCGCTGCACGGTGAGTTCGCCACGGTGGTGGATACAGAAGCGATGCTAGGCGCGTTGTGAAGTGCATCAGAAACAGTTTTTGAGAAGCAAATAGTATCCCTATAATTAGGTTGTCGTCCATGTTTTCCAAGAGTGCCGTCTCTCAATTATCCCTGCTACTCGTTCCCGCCCAACCTGAGCGAATTGAGTTGCAATCTTAAAGCGTTGTACAAAGTCGTAAAAAATTATGAGCATTTCACTAAAAACTCACAAAATGCTTTGGGGAAGAGCAGCGAATCGGATAATGCAAATTCGTTTCTGTAAAAGTGAGGTTGAGTCAGGTTGGTGGCTTCGCAGCGATTCTGGAGTGTAGTCAGCTGTCCATCTGCGTCAAGGGCTGCGCAAGTCGGCCAAACCCCGCCGACC
>JAGFJG010000004.1 GCA_024102915.1 Caldilineales bacterium | reverse complement strand
AATTCCACCATCGTCTTCCCCATCCCCATCGAATTCCTGCGCGCTTTGTTCCCGCAACATGGCAGCGACGCCAACAATCCACCCTCTCCGATCGTACTCACCCCGGCGCCGGGGACCAGCCCGATAGTCGAGGAAGAGATCGCAGAAGCCGAACGCGACGAGAATGCATGACCCGCACAGGGCCAGAAATTAACGAAGCCAGAGGCGAGCTATGTCAAAGGGCGGTCGTAACACGCTGTTGACGATTGTGGTCACCTCTGGTTTCTGGTTGGCGCTCATCGCGGCCTATCTGTTGTTCGCCCAACGCCGGCCCGCTGCCCAACCCATCGAAATCCTGCCGCCGCCAACTGTCACCCCGGCCCCCATTGCATTGGAAACGCCCACCCCGGCGCCGCTGCGTGTTTATGTCAGCGGCGCCGTGCTTTCTCCCGGCGTCTATCGCCTGCCGCCCGAAAGCCTCGTGGCCGATGCGATCGAGATCGCCGGGGGCGGCACGGATGGCGCTGATCTGGTCGCCATCAATCTGGCGCACCCCCTGGCCGATGGCGAGCAAATCCATGTGCCGCTCGTCGGCGAAACGCCGCCAACACCGCTCCCGTCACGCTCATCCGGCACCGAGCTCAGCGTCGTCAATACCGCACCGATTGATTTAAATAACGCTACGCCGGAAGAACTGGACACGCTGCCAGGCGTGGGACCGAAAACAGCCGAGGCCATCATCCAGGGGCGGCCCTACAGTTCGGTGGAGGATTTGCTGCGGGTCAAGGGGATCGGCGAGGCCACCCTGGAAAAACTGCGGGGATTGGTGACGGTCGAGTAGTTCATCGACTAGCGCGTTACAAAATTGACGACGGTCACGCCATCGCCGCCCTCGCCCTGCTCGCCATTGCGAAAGGCGGAGACATTGGCATGATGGCGGAGCGCCTCGCGCACGGCCTGGCGCAACGCGCCAGTGCCCTTGCCGTGAATGATCCGCACCCAGGGCAGATCGGCCAGATAAGCCGAATCCAGGTAGTCATCCAGGGTTGCCAGGGCATCTTCCGCCCGCATTCCGCGCAAGTCCAGTTCCATGCCCGGCGAAGGCGTCGCCGCCACGTGATAACCGCTCACAGATGAGGGTTCGGGCTGCGGACGTTCCCTGAGCTCCACTGAATTGAGCGGCACTTTCAGCCGGAAAGATCCCACCTGCACCTCCAACTCATTTTCACTCAACACATTCTGCACCCGCCCGCTGGCGTGCAGGCTGTCCACCCAAACGATATCCCCTTCACGGATCGGCCCGCTCGGTTTTTCCTGCGTGTTCACATGATCCGCCAGACGGCTCTCCGCTTCCTGACGAGCATGCAGGGCCTTTTCCGCCTCGGCCAGAAAACGATCATGCTGCGTCGGCGCGCCTTTGTCCAGCCGAGAACGCACGCGGGCCATTTCCTCACGCAGTTCCGCCAATTCGGCCTGCGATTGCTCGCGCACTTCGTTCAGCACCGCCCGCCGCGCTTCCTCGATTTTAGCCAGCTCTGCCCGCAATTCGGCATCGCGAGCGGCGTTCATGCGTTCCAGGGCTTCAGCCTTTTGCTGGGCGCGGCGGGCGGCCTCGCGGGCTGTGCGGATTTCATCGAGCAGGGTGTCGGCGGCCAGGCTTTCGGGGCGCACCATTTCCTCGGCGTCATCGATGATCGAACGCGGCAGCCCCAGGCGGCGGGCGATGGCGAGGGCGTTCGAGCGACCCGGCAGGCCGATGGTCAGTTCAAAGGTGGGACTGAGGCTTTCCAGGTCGAATTCCACCGAGGCATTGACGATGCCCGCTGTGCTGTGGGCGAATAGCTTGACCTCGGAGTAGTGCGTGGTGGCGGCGATGGGGATACCGGCATCACGCAGGTGGGTGAGGAGCGAACGCGCCAGGGCCGAACCTTCCTCCGGATCCGTGCCCGCCCCTAACTCGTCCAACAAGACGAGGCTGTGCGGCGTAGCCATCTGCAAAATCCGCACAATGTTGGTCATATGCGATGAAAATGTGCTGAGGCTTTGCTCAATGCTCTGTTCATCGCCAATGTCTGCGTAAATGCCTTCGAACAGCGTCAGCCGCGACCCAGGTTTGGCCGGGATGGCCATACCCGCCTGCGCCATCACCGTGAGCAGGCCGGCCGTTTTCAGGCTCACCGTCTTGCCGCCGGTATTGGGACCGGTGATGACGACCATGAAGAAATCATCGCCGAAGTGGAAGTCGATGGGGACGACGGTCGCCGGGTCCAGCAGTGGATGCCGGGCTTGCCTCAGTTCCAGCGCCACGCCCGGATGCTGTTCCGGCTTGAGCTCGTCATTGCGCTGAAATCCAAGTAACTCAGGCTGTACGGCCTCGATGGCGTCGGCATAGCGCGCCCGCGCCAGGATCAAATCCAGGCCGGCGAGAGCTTCGAGCGTGGTGCGAATGTAAAGAGCTTCGTCGGCCACCAATTCCGTCAATTCGCGCAGGATGCGACTGACCTCTTCCTCCTCCTCCATCTGCCGCTGCCGCCAGTCATTGTTCAGGTCGACGATAGCGAACGGCTCCACAAACAGGGTCGCCCCGCTGCCCGAATGGTCGTGGACGATGCCGGGGATACGTCCCTTGAACTCGGCCCGTAATGGGATCACATATCGCCCCTGGCGCTGAGTGACGAGCGCCTCCTGTAAATAGGGGGCGTTATTGGGATTGGAGGCGATGCGCTGGATGCGATCCTGCAAGCGATTCTGCAGCACGCGCACTTCCGCCCGCAGGCTGGCTAGCCGCGAGCTGGCGCTGTCCATGACCTCGCCCCGTTCGCTGATCGCCCGACCGATTTCGGCAGCCACGTGCTCCAGGTCTTGAATCCGTTCGCCCCATTCAGCCAGGGCGGGATAACGCTCGGCATTGCCCAGGAGTATCTGTCGCAGACGGCGGGCGCGCAAGACTGTGGTGCGCACATCCAGCAAATCTAGCGGCGACAGGGTCCCGCCGCGCTCGGCCTGGGCCAGCACAGCCCGCAGGTCGTGGACGCCGCCCAGGTGCAGGTCCGCCTGCTGGGGGGATAGTCGCCGAGCTTCCTCGGTTTCTTGCTGCCACAGCCGCGCCTCGCCCAGATCGGTGGAAGGCCGCCAGGATAAAGCCTGTTCCTGGCTGATCTCGAAACTGCAATAGCGAGCCAGTTGGGCGAGGATTTTATGGAATTCAAGGACGCGCAAAGTATGGTCATTCATGGCTGAGAAAGGATAACATAATTCAAGGCGCTACCTGCAAGCGCATGGATCAACATTGCTGTCGAATCACTTCATCCATCGATGAATATTGACGATTGCGGACGACGGGACGAACGACGAAATTCAAGTTCACGATACATCCATCTTGGCCTGTGCACGCAACTTGCATTACCATGTCGCACATGATCGCACTTGTCACCGGTTGCGCCGGATTCATTGGCTCACAGCTCACGGAAAGGCTTCTGAAGGATGGGCATGAAGTTGTCGGCCTTGACGCATTCACTTCCACTTATGAGCGCAGCGCCAAAGAACGCAACTTACGAGCCGCTCTGAATCACGCCGGTTTTCATTTTGTAGAAACGAACCTGACGCACGCTGAACTTGGCGGCATGCTCGACAATATCGATGTCGTTTTTCATCTGGCGGGAGAGCCGGGCGTGCGCGCAAGCTGGGGAGAAGGTTTCGCCGCCTATGCGCAAAACAATGTTTTGGCGACGGAACGATTGTTGGATGCCTGCCGCGGCAAGCCCTTGCAGAGATTTGTGTATGCCGGGTCCTCCTCAGTCTATGGCGATGCGCCGGAAATGCCCTGGGCGGAGACGACATTGCCGCAACCCCGCTCGCCCTATGCGATCACCAAGCTGGCCGCCGAACACCTGTGCCAGGCTTACCGCGCATCATTTGGCGTGCCCACCGTGGCCGTGCGTTATTTTACAGTTTACGGCCCCCGCCAGCGACCTGACATGGCCTTTCATCGCTTTTTCAAGGCGATACTGAGCGACAAGCCCATACCGATTTTCGGCAGCGGCGAGCAAACACGTGACTTTACCTATGTGGATGACATCGTGGCCGGGACATTAGCCGCTGCCTCAGTCCCGGAAGCGATCGGCGGCGTCTTCAACCTGGGCGGCGGCAGTCGCATCGTCCTGAACGACCTGTTAGTTCTTCTCGAAGATGTGGTGGAGCGCCCCATCAAGATCTCCCGCCTGCCGAAGCAAGCGGGAGATGTGCGCCATACCTGGGCCGATACAACGCTGGCGCAAACTGTGCTTGGTTTCCAACCACAGGTGGGGTTAGCTGAGGGGCTGAGAAACGAATACCTGTGGATGCAAGATTGGATGACGATCGAGGCGTGACCGCCTGTCCAGGATTACAGACCAGACGGGCTCTTTGCGTTACAATCGAATTGAACCTGGGTAGTCCTCATTACCTCACTCAAATGACGGAGGTTGCCATGAACACTGTTCATGAACTGCCAGCCGCCATCGATGTACTGCAGAATCGGGTGTCTCCTGAATCGGAGCGCGTGAATGCCTGTCATGTCTTGGGGCGAAGCGCCAATCCGCAAGCCATCACGGCATTGATTGCGGCAATGTCAGATCGTATGTTCGCTATGCGGCCAGCGAGGCGCTCATTCTGCATGGGCAGGCTGGCGTCGAGCAACTCTTGCATGAATTAGAACACAATACCGATTCTCGTCTGTACGAAAGCGCCGTGCATGTGTTCAAGCGTCTGCCCGGACCGGCGTTGCGCGCTGCCGTCAGCCCTGTGGCCGATGCCCTGGACGATCCTATGGCCACCACCTATGCCCCTGTCGCGGCCAGTCTGGCGCTGAGAAATCTCCACAGCAAACAAGCCGGTTAGCTTATTGCCAGCTCCAGAAGGCGGCTCCACCATCGGCGATTGGCCGTGGTTCGTCATCACCGGTGGGGATGACATAAATGCGCTCGACACCATCTTCGCCCAGAACTGGCAACACCAACGCATCGCTCTGAGGCGACCACAGATGATGGCTGAGCGCGTATTGGTCGAAGAAGGGCAGGAATTGGGCGGCGAAAAGCGTCCCTGGCCGGAATCTGAACAGACGGCGCTCGGCGCCGCTCTCAGTATCGATCAACCACAGGTCAAGCAAGGTGGGGCTAGCCTGTTGCAAACCCGGAACGAGGCGCGCCCCAGGCGTATTGTCCGCATCGGATGGGCTGAGATAGGCGATTGAGCGGCCGTCGGGCGACCAGAAAAAGGCCACAGCCGTGCGTGTCGTTAACGTCTTTCGTTCGCCGCTGGCGACATCGAAGAGATGAATGGGGCCATAGAAATGCGGGGCGCGCCGCGGCGGGTGCATGAAGGCCAGTTGGTCGGCGACGGGGCTCCAGGTCAGGGCGACAGCGCCGGTGTAGAGCGTCTGCCAGACCTCACCTCCCTCGCGCTCCTGAATCTGCACGCGGTTCATGCCCGATTCGTCCACCTCGGCATAGGCGAGATAGCGCCCGCTCGGCGCAATCCCCGGCGCCTGAAACAACCCTGGCGTCGCCACGTCCCCACCCAGTGGTTGACCCGAACGATCGAAAAAGCCCAGCCTGGCATCTTCACCGGCAGCTCCTGTGTGCACAAAGAGTTCTTGATTGTTCAGGCCCCACTGCCAGTAAAACGGTTGGCCGGTTAGCACGCGTTCCGTCGAATCCGCCTGCTGTGAATCCGCCAGCCACAACGCCAGTCCCTCAGGATCGTTGGCCAGGAAGCTGACTGTGTTGCTGTCGGGCGACCAATAGAGATAGATCGGCGATTGGTCAGGGCTTTGGTACAGCGCCACGGGCGAGGCGTTTTCGGAATCGGGCATCACAAAGACGCCGGCGGCGACGCTATCTGCACCCACCGCGGCGATATTTGCGCCATCGGGCGACCAGGCGGGGAACAGGAATTGCGTCGCTCCATCGGTCAGGGTTCGACGCTGTTCCCCTTCTGGATTCATCGTCGCCAGTTGGCCGTCGGAGTCTACAATGACGATGCGATTGATGCCAACAAGCTGGGCAGGCGGCGCAACATCCGGGCTGGCATTGAACTCTTTGAGGAAGTCGAAGCCCGGCCTGAACAGCAGATAAGCGCCCAGGCCCCAAAATGCGATGCTACATGCAAAGATGAGAGCAAGCAGTCCGACGACGATGCCAATCAACCAGGGATTGCGATTCACCTGCGTGTTACTGCTCCGGCTGCACCCCGCGGCGTTGCGCCTCTGTGTCCAATCGCTCCATAACCGCGGCAATGACATCCTTCGATGGGCCGGAGCCGCGCAATTGATTTCGCAAGTGCTGCTTCAACTGTTTGTGATGCACCATCGGCACGGAGGCGTTATGTACATCGAGTTGCACATTGTCGTTGACGAAAACCACAATGGGCGTCACCTCCATCTGCCCCTCTTCCGCGCCGTCGCCCAGCCATTTGCTCAGGCTGGCAGCGGCGGATTGCGCCTCGTGCACCGGGCGTCCTGCAGAATTTTGGCCAAGTGTGAGCAGGCGGCGGATGCTGAATGGCTGTCGCACCTTGTCGCCATCGACGGTGACCACACCGGCAGCGTCGTTCGTAGTCAGGGTGAAAACGCCGGATGGGCCAGCGAATACCAGATCGCCGGGCGTGCTCCAGGCATAGAGGCGGTTACGGCTGTCGAAACCCTTGAGCGCTTTCGCCACCACCTCGTCGGGTCGCGGCGAGCGCAGGAATCGACGCATATTTTGATTGCCCATTTGCCCCAAAATGAAGCCGATGAGCAAACAGCCCATCGCCACAATCGACCAGCCGCCGTTGTAAAGCCACTGCACGATCGGGCTGCTCGCCAGAGGGTTCCCGCTCTCGATCCATCCGGTGATGATGCCGGGGGAGAAGGATGCCAACATGCCGACAGCCAGAATGCCCAGACCGACCAGGCTGGTGCGCCGCCCCATTTTGGCGCGGCGCTCGATGTACTTTTCATTAACGTAAACTTGCATGCGGATCAGCCTTTGTACTTGCCGATAACCAGACAGGCGTTTTGCCCGCCCAGACCGAAGGAATTGGAGAGAGCGACATCCACTTTTTGCGAGCGCGCTCGGTTGGGCACATAGTCGAGGTCGCACTCAGGGTCGGGGTATTCGTAGTTGATGGTCGGGTGCAATCGATCCTCTTGAACGCTCTTGACTACGGCAACAGCTTCGATTGCGCCTGCCCCACCAAATGCGTGTCCGATCATCGATTTCGTGGAATTGATCGCCAGCTTCTGGGCGTGGTTGCCGAAAACTTTCTTGATAGCGAGGGTCTCGGTCTTGTCGTTGAGCGGGGTGCTGGTGCCATGAGCGTTCACATAATCCACCTGCTGCGGCTCGATGTTGGCGTCCAACAAGGCCCAACGCATTGCTCGCTGCGCGCCCAGGCCGTCCGGTTCGGGCGCGGCGATGTGATAGGCGTCCGCCGAAGCCGATTGGCCCAGCACTTCCGCATAGATTTTTGCGCCGCGCTGCAAGGCATGGTCGAGTTCTTCCAGGATAAGAATGGCAGCGCCTTCGCCGATGACGAAACCATCGCGTTTGGCGTCGAACGGGCGGCTGGCTTCTTGCGGCGGATCGTTCTGGGTGCTGACAGCTTTCATGGCCGTGAACCCGGCGAAGAAGAGATGCCCGATCAGCGCTTCTACCCCGCCCGCTAAAACGACATCGGCCGCGCCGCGCCGGATCAATTCCGTTCCCTCGCCAATGGCCTGAGTCCCGGCCGCGCAGGCCGTCACCACCGTATTCAGCGGCCCCAGAGCGCCAAAGGTCTGGCTGATGTGGAATGCGGGCATGTTGGGGAGCCCGCCCATCGCCGTCATGGGGCGGACACGGAACGAACCGCGTTGCGCCGAATCCCACAACGTTTCCTGATAGAGTTCAAACCCGCCCAGGCCAGTTCCGACGATGACGGCGGTGCGGTCGCCCAGATTCTCGCCGGTGGAAAAACCGGCATCCTCGATGGCCTGGTGGGCGGCGCCAACGGCTACCTGCGAGCATCGCGCCATCCGTTTCGCTTCTTTGTATTCGATGAAAGGACTCGGGTCCCAGCCCTTGATCTCAGCAGCGATACGCGCCGGATATTCGCTGGCATCAAACTGAGTGACCCAATTGATGCCAGAAACGCCTTTCAGCATGTTGTCCCAGCTATCTTCCTTGTTCAAGCCCAGTGGCGTGATAGCGCCGATGCCGGTGATGACGACGCGACGACGCGGCAGTTGTCGCTCCAATCCCAGCGCGTCCAATGTCCGTTCCAATGCTTCGGCAGACATCCCACGGACGTTGCCCAGGACGGCGTCGGCGGCAGCGCCGGCTCTGGTTTCGCCATACCGCAAAACCTGAAGCGTTTCCAATAATAGTTCTTGCGAAGATGCGGGCAGGCGCAACAAACGTTCATGCAGCATCATCAATCGGGTGCGGGAAAGACCCATATCAGCAGTCATAATCTTAATTCCTTGAGTTCAATTGAGCATCGCAACTGATTCAGTTTCGGTGACCGTTTCAGCTTCTGCCGATCCAGTCACGGTAATTTCAGCCACGCCTTTTTTAATTTTGTTCAACATATCCGATTCGACAAGCAGCGCCGTGCTTCGCAGTGCGAAGAAGACCCGATCTCGTTTCGAGCGGCCATGGCCGACCGTGAGAATGCCGTTGAGACCGAGCAAGAGCGCGGCGCCATATTCGCGGTCATCGAGCTTGGCAGCGGCGGAGCGGAAGGCAGGGCGGGCCAGGGCAGCGCCTATCTTCGCCACAGGTCGGGCGGTGATTTCCTCGCGGAGGACCCGAAACAGATATCCGGCGACCGCTTCGCTCAGCTTGATGACGACGTTGCCGGTAAAACCATCGGTGACGACAACATTCGCCGCGCCATTGACCATTTCTTTGGGTTCGACAACGCCGATGAAGTGATCGCCTAAGGTGGATTTTAACAAAGGTTCAGCCGCCCGCGTCAGTTCATTGCCCTTGCCCTCTTCTTCGCCGTTGGAAAGCAGGGCGACGCGAGGGGCTTCGATTCCGAGCCGGGCCTGGGCGTAAATCGACAACATCTGCCCCCACTGCGCCAGCCATTCGGGGCGGCAATCGGGGTTGGCGCCGATGTCGCCAAGAATGATAGGCCCGGCGGAGCTGGGAAAGGGCGTGGTCAGCACGGCGCGGTGCACGCCCCGAATGCGGCGGTAAATCATATGCCCCGCCGTGAGGGCGCCGCCTGTATGGCCCATCGTGCAGAAAGCGTCAGCTTCACCGTTGCGCACGATGCGCAGGCCAACCAGCATCGAGTTTTCCTTTTTGCTGCGGCACGCCAGCGCCGGTTTTTCATCCATTTGGATGTTGTCGGCGGCATGAACGATGGGCAGATCGAGGCCGGTAATATCGTATTTCGCCAGTTCGGCGCGCACAGCCGCTTCATCGCCGGACAACACAGTTGTATGTCCGGTCTGGCGGGCGTAATCTACGGCTCCGGCGACGATCTCCTGCGGGGCATGATCGCCGCCCATGGCATCGAGTACGATTTTCATGCTGAGGCTGTTTGTTTCCAGGCGCCTACGGCCAGTGTGCCCGGCCCGGCCAAAGCGCCCAAGACCGGGCCGATTTCGATGGTAATGAGTTCCTGCACATTCAATCGACTGCGGATTTCCTCGCCGTATTCAGCCGCCTCGTCCGGGATGTTGGCATTGGCGACAGCAATGCGCAGCGGCGCATCATGCACAACGGATTCGATCCTATCGATGACGGCCCGCTTCGACTTCTTACGGCCGCGCACGCGGTCGATCACGTCCAGAGTCCCGTCCGAAAAGTGCAGCAATGGCTTGATATTGAGTAGACCGCCCAACATCGCTTGCAAGGCGGGCGCTCGCCCGCTCGCAGCCAGATATTTGAGCGTGTCGATGGTCACGACCGTATAAATGCTGGCCTGGGCGTCGCCCATGGCTTTGAGTACGCCATCGACATCGGCCCCCGCCTGGGCAGCCTCCGCCCCGGCAATAATCTGCCAGCCTGCACCCAGCGAAGCGCTGAGCGTGTCGAAAACCTGGATATTGCGGTTGGGGATGAGCATGCAGGCCTGCACGCAACTGTTGTGCGTGCCGCTGAGCTTAGAGGACACAGCCCCCAAAACTATGTCGTCCTCAGCCGGGACTCCGGCGATGGCGTCGGCGAAGTCTTGCGGCGTGGGCTGCGAGGTTGTCGGGAGAGTTTTTTCATGGATCAGCCGATCATAGAATTCAGCATCACTGATATCGACGCCATTTCGCAAACTCGTCCCGTCTGCGAAGTTGATCCAGGCCGGAACCTGAATGATGTTGAGGCTTTGTTGATAGGATTCGGGGATGTTGCAACTGGAGTCGCAGATTACGCGTACGGCCACGGGCAATACCAAAGATGAGAGTTGAAAAGTGGAGATTACGATTAACTATTGACAAAAACACCGCAACCGGGGTTCGGTCGCGGCGTCGAAAAGCGAACTCTGCTACCGCTGATCAAAATAGCCAATGGACGCCCATTTCGATGTCAATTTGTTATTGTAGCGGATTCCGGGAAAGGTTGACAAGCATTCGCCGGGCTGCGTATAATGCACCGCACATGCCCCCGTGGCGGAATTGGCATACGCGGCAGGTTGAGGGCCTGTGCCCGTACGGGCGTCTCCGTTCGAGTCGGAGCGGGGGCACTTCGATGAAACAGCGTCAGCAAAGAAAGCGGCGCTGTTTTTGTTTGGGCAACGCCCGGTTTCCGGACACGTTCGCAGTGAAAACAAGTCAACAGTTTTCAGTGGAAGAAATCAACTGATCACTGCAAACTGATTACCGTCGAACCGAACTGGTCTGGGCATCACCAGCCCAATCCGAACCAGCGCCTTTACCTCGGTTCCCAAACCGGATTCCAGTCGGTTGCGTCGTTGGTGGTGAGCTGGCGAAAACCGCCGCCGTTGCGGTCGATCACGGCGAGTTCTCGATCGCCATCCAGGATGAGAAAGGCCAATTGGTCGGCGTTGGGGCTCCATACGGCAGGCGCTTCCGGAAAGACGGGGCCAAATAGGCGACTGCGCTCACCGCCCTGCGCGCCGATCAGAAACATGCCCCAACTGCTGTCCGATTCACCTGCCACGAATGCGATCTGCGAACCGTCCGGCGACCAGCCCGGCGCCTGGCTCCAGGTATCGAGCGAAGTGAGGCGCACCATGTTGCTGCCGTCGCGGGCAATTGTATAAATCCCGGCATTGCCGTCGCGGGTCGAGGCGAAGGCGATGTGGATGGAGTCGGGCGACCAGGTCGGGTTCCAACTATTGTACGAATCCTCAGTCAATTGCAGGGGAGCGGCGCTGTCCACTGCGACGAAATTCAATATCTGATCGCCCGTCGAGTTTTCTAGGACGATGCCGCTGCTGTCGGACGCCCAAAGATAATCGGTTTGATTCCCCGGAAGCACCACCCAGGGATCGCCGTCGAGCACGAGGTCGAAGTCGGAACCCTGAAGTTGCGCATAGGCGATGTGTTGCCCGTCCGGGCTGATGCTATACGAAACCGCCCCGGCGACGCTGAGCAGTTCCTTCTGATCACTGCCGTCCGGCCTCATCGACCACAGCGCCGGACGCCCCGTACGGTCGCTGATGAAAAATATCAAACTGCCATCACGCGCCCAAAATGGCTGCTCGTTCCGGCCCGCCTCTGTCAGTTGCACATCCTGACTGCCGTCACTATGGATCAGGAAAATCTGCGGGCTGCCGGTGCGATCGGAAACATAGGCGATCCGGGGCGGAAGATTGGGCGGCGGTAGGGGGCTGGGCGTGAGAGATGGGGTAGGGGTGATGCTGGGCGATGCCGTGGACGTGGGACTGGGCGAGATAGTGGGCGTGTTCGTCACCACCACGATCGGCGCAACCTCAGTGACAGGCAGACCGGCTACGGGTGATGGCAAGCTCGATGCCGGTGGCGACGGTGGCGGCGGGCTTTGCTCCCGCATGAAGTACCACGCCGTGAATGAAATCGCCGTCAAACCGATCAATAATCCGATCAGGATGAGCAGCATCAGGCTTGGCCCCCGCTTTGCGACAGGTTTCACCTCGTCGGTGTCGCTTCCCGAATACTGGAGGGGGACATCGGGCGTGACGGCGGCGCGCAACGCGTTGCTAAAAGCTTCGGCAGTGACATAGCGCTGGTCGGGGGATTTTGCCAGGGCGATGCGCAAGACACGCGTCACGCCCTCGGGCAGTTGGGGATTCGTCTGGCGAGGATCGGGCGGCGCTTCGTTGACATGGGCGTGCAGGGTGGCGCGAGTATTCTCGCCATGAAATGGGGGAGCGCCCGTCAGCATGTGATGGGTGACGATGCCCAGGCTGTAAACATCACTCCGCCCATCGACCAGCCGCCCCTCCGCCTGTTCGGGCGACATATATTCGGGCGTGCCCAGGATCGTGCCCGCGGAAGTGAGGGCTGTGGCGCTGGCCGCGCGGGCAATACCGAAATCAGTCAACAACACATGCCCGTTATCCCGCACCAGGATGTTGCTGGGTTTGATATCGCGGTGAACGATCCCGCGCTGGTGGGCGTAGTCCAGCGCCATCGCTACCTGACTGATTGCGCTGAGAGTAAAATCGAAGGGCAATGGGCCGGATACGCGATGCAGGATATCGGCCAGCGATTCGCCCTCGATATATTCCATGGCGATATAGTCAACGCCATCGATCTGCCCGGCATCGTGCGTGGTGACGATGTTAAAGTGGTGTAATCGGGCGGCGGAGCGAGCTTCGTTGAGAAAGCGTTCCACGAAGTCGGCATTGCTTTGCAGCCGCGGCAAGAGCACCTTGAAGGCGACAGGCCGATCCAGTCTTTGGTGCCGCGCCAGATAGACGATGGACATGCCGCCCCGACCGATCTCGCGTTCGATCTGGTAGGGGCCAAGCACATCGCCGGAGTTGAGCGTCATGGCAAAAGCGGATCAGGTGATGGCATGACCGGCCAGCCAGTCGTAGCCGATGGCGGGATCATCATGGGGGATGCGGCCTTCATCGGCCGGATCGTAAGTGCGGCTGGTGATGTACAGCATGTGCGCCTCGGCGCTGAGCACCTTGTATCCGTGGGCGACGCCGGGGGGTATTTTGAGGACGGCGGCGGGGTAGTTGTCGCCCAGGTAGAGTTCCATCAACTGGCCGTGGGTCGGGCTTTCCGGGCGGGTATCGTAGAGGGCGACCTTGATATTGCCAATGGGGCAATACCACCAATCGGTTTGCACGCGGTGGATGTGCCAGGCCTTGATCACGCCCTGGAAATTGCGAGCGTGGCTCCATTGGTTGAATCCATCGCTGAAAAACTCATCCGTCACCCGAATCACCTCGCGGAAGAATCCGCGCGGATCGGCGTGCGTGATCAGTTCTTTGATTTCGACGTCGGCGATTTGGCCGGTGATATTGTTTGTGTACGGCATAGTTCGGAGAACGGAGGGTAGAGGTCGGAAAGTCGGAGTCCGTGATCCGTCCTCTGACCTCTGCGCTCAAATGTCAGTCTAGCTGCAAAGTTCGAGAACAGTATCGTAAAGGACATCAATCCCCCAGTCGAGGGAATCGACAGGAATGCGTTCGTCATGGCCGTGCACAAGGCCGCTGCGATCGAAGTCCGGCGAAAAGTCCATGGGGCTGAACCCGAACGTTCGCACGCCCAGCGGGGCCAGACTCTTGGCGTCGGTGCCCCCGGCCAGCAAATTGGGTACGACGATGGCTTCGGGCTTTCGTTTGCGGATATTCCGCACCAGCGTGTCCCAGATCGGTCCCTCCGCCGGACTCTCCAAAGCATTGGAATCGTGCTGGGCAAGGTGAACGATCTCGACCGGCAAATCTGACCCAATGGCGGCACGGACTTCGGCGATAATGTCTGCGGTGGTCTGCCCCGGCAGGACGCGGCCATCCAGAGTGACTTCGGCCACGCTGGGAACAACGTTGGCTTTCACGCCGGCCTGCAAAATGGTGGGGGCGGCGGAATTGCGTGTTGAATTGTAGATCATGTTCCGCAACTCGCTGCTGGGGACGCGCGGCAACAGCGCCGGCATTCGGGCGGGATCGCAGAATTCATCCGGGTCAAGCCCGATCAACGGGGCGAGTTTGCGCAGGGCCAGTTCCATGGTCGGGGTAATGTGCGTGGGCAGTTGGCTGCGGGTCAATCGCTCGATGGCGATGGCCAGGTAGCGGATGGCGTAATGATCATAATTGGGCGAAGCGCCGTGGCCCGGCGCAGCTTTCGCCCTGAGCACTAACCTGCGATTGCCCTTCTCCCCGCATTGAATCGGAAAGATCGCATTGCCGTTCAAATAGATGGGGATGGCGCCCGACTCGCTCAGCCCGATCTCGGCATCGATCAAATCGGCATGGTTTTTCACCAGATATTCCAGCCCGAATTTCCCGCTCACCTCCTCATCTGCACAGCCCGCAAAAATCACATCTCGCTTGAGCGCCGGTCGTTCGGCAGCCAGACGAAGCATGACGATCAATTGCTGCGTGACAATATTTTTCATGTCCAATGCCCCGCGCCCCCACACATAACCATCCGCAATCTCCCCGCCAAAGGGATTGTGCGTCCATTCATCCGTTTCGACCGGAACCACATCCAGATGATTAAAGAGGAGCAGCGGACGCTTTGCTGCGTCCCCATTGTACCGGGCTATGACACTACCCCGACCGGGTTCAGACTCGATCACCCGGGGTTCGTATTCAGCGCCAGCCAACACCCCGGCCAGATAATCGGCGGCCAATATCTCATTGCCCGGCGGATTGGATGTGTTGAGGCGGATTAGATTTTGCAGGTGGCGTATTGCATTCATTTGTTTAGCTCGGATTCGGGCCGTCGCTTTTGGTGGATGCGAAATCGTTATTCGCAATATTTTTGAAGATATCAGACGAGTGTAGCGGAAAACCGCCGATTCCAGAAAACTGCACTCACCCGCACAGACGGATCGAGTGAAAAAATGCGGCAAATGTGCGAGTTGTTTGTCAGAAATTTCACTTGACACTCAACTTGACGAGCGGCTATAATCACGAGACATGTGCTCCGGTCAGACTGACCTGATCGCTGCATTTCAGATGATCAGCGTCACGAAGACCGGCATCATTTATACGACTGAAGATTGCTGATTACCGACCGGTCGAAACCAACAACCCACCCTCTGAAACATTCTGGAACCAAGGGCATGGCAAACGAACAAAACGTCCCCGAAGAACTCAACCGCAACGTGCTCATGACCTCGGTGGACTTTCTCTATAATTGGAGCCGTTCCAACAGCATGTGGCCCATGCTGTTCGGATTGGCCTGCTGCGCCATCGAGATGATCTGCACGGCTGCCGGACGCTATGATCTCTCCCGCTTTGGCATGGAGGTCATGCGGCCTTCACCGCGGCAATGCGATTTGATGATCGTCTCCGGCACCGTCACTAAGAAAATGGTGCCGACGATCGTGCGGCTCTACAATCAGATGCCCGAACCCCGCTACGTGCTCAGCATGGGCGCTTGCGCCACCGGCGGCGGGCCTTTCAAAGAAGGCTATAATGTGGTTTCCGGCATCGACAAGTTCGTGCCGGTCGATGTCTATGTGCCCGGCTGCCCGCCCACGCCAGAGGCGTTGCTTTACGGCATCCTCAAACTACACGAAAAAGTAAAGAGCCAGTCGGTCGGCAACGTGCCCTGGTATCGCAAAGAAACGCAGGGCAGCATCGCCATCCCCGAACTCGGCCCCGATATCTTCTTACCCGACCGGGCGGAGGACATTCGCCGTCTGACCATGCGCCCTGAGCCTGTCGCCGCCGTCGAGGAGAACTAACATGACAGACGCCGTCACCGAAGCTCCCGTTGTCGAAACCGCACCGCTGCCTTTCGCCGAAGCTGTGCCCGGCGCTGTCGTGGCCGCCGATGACAGCGGCATCGTCGTTGCTCGCGACAAGCTTGTCGAATTCACTCTGCACCTGCGCAACAAAGAAGGCTTCAATTATCTGTCCTCTTTGACCGCGGTCGATTATCTTGGTTTTGAGGAACGTGTCGCCGCCGATCGGTTTGAAGTCGTCTATCATCTTTTCGACACGAAAAAGGGCGGCGACGGGATTGTCCTCAAAGTCCGCCTGCCCGAAAACGATCCGCAGGTGGACAGCCTGATCAAGGTTTACCCTGGGGCGGATTTGCAGGAACGCGAGGTTTACGATCTGTTCGGGATTCGTTTCAACGGCCATCCCCGCCTGCGCCGCATCTTCCTTTGGGAGGGCTTCAACGGCTATCCCATGCGCAAGGACTGGAAAGAGGCCTATTACGAGGAAGATCACAAGCCCTTCGGCAGCCGCTGGCCGATTGGTCATTATCAATGGGGCGAAGATCGGGTGCCCTGGGGAGACAATGTGAATTATCCCAAGGGTTGGAACCCCGAATCATTCGAACCGGCGCCGCCGCCAATGCCACACATTTACGACATACCGGGCGAGACCTTCAAGACCGAACGCATTGTCGTCAACATGGGGCCGCAGCACCCCTCCACGCATGGCGTGTTCCGCATGATCGTCGCCCTGGACGGCGAGACGGTGGTGGGGCTGGAACCGGAATGCGGTTATCTGCACCGCAATCACGAAAAGATCGGCGAGCGCAACACCTGGCTGGGCAACATCCCCTTCACCGACCGCCTCGATTATCTTTCGAGCATGTCCAATAATTTTGGCTATGTGCTCGCCGTCGAAAAGTTGATGGGCGACAAGGGCAAGCCGCCGGAACGGGCCGAATATATCCGTGTGATCATGGCGGAGTTGACCCGTATTTGCAACCACGTATGGTCGATCGGCTTCCTGCTCAACGACCTGGGCGCATTCTTTACGCCCGCCCTGTACACCATCATCGAGCGTGAGTTGATCCTCGACCTGTTCGAGGAGGCCGCCGGCAGCCGCATGCTGTGCAATTATATGCGCTTCGGCGGCGTCGCCCGTGATGTGGACGATGACTGGCTGGCTCGCTGCCGCGACATCGTCTTCAATCGCTTGCCCAAGAAGATCGACGAATTCGACCGCTATCTCACCGAAAACGAGATTTTGATGTCCCGTTGTGTGGATGTCGGCTATCTTTCCCCTGAGGATGCGGTGGCCCTGAGCGTATGCGGCCCCATGCTACGCGGCTCCGGCATCAACTATGATGTGCGTCGTGCCCGCCCCTACAGCATTTACGACCGCTTCAAGTTCGATGTCGTCACCGACGATGGCTGTGATGTGTACGCCCGTTATAAGGTGCGTCTCGGCGAAGTGCGTGAATCGGTGCGCATCCTCAAACAGGCGCTCGACGACATCCCCGGCGGCGACATCATGAACGGCAAACCGGCCTATGTCACCCGCGTCGAGAAAGGCGAGGCTTACGGCGCTGTAGAGGGGCCGAAGGGCGAGTTGGGCTTTTATGTCGTCTCGGATGGTTCCGACAACGCCTGGCGCTATCATGTGCGAGCGCCCTCGTATATCAACCTCAACGCCCTGGGGCCGATGAGCATCGGCTACAAGATCGCCGACTCCGTCGTCATCCTTGGCGCTATCGACATCGTCTTGGGCGAAACCGACCGCTAACCTCACTCAAGCTTCATCAGGAAAACAACGCATGTTCGGATCAGGCATCCTCAGAGGTCTAGGCGTAACCCTCAAACATACCATTGCCACCTACACGGACGACTTTTCCCGCACGCCCACGCGCTACGAGGATTCGTACGATACTTCGCAGGGCAAGATACTGAAACAACCTACGGATTTGCGCGGTATTGTCACGATCCAGTATCCGGAAGAAAAGCGCGAGATCCCGGAGAATTTCCGCTATATCCCCATGTTGATCTACGAAGAGGATACGGGGGAGGATCGCTGCACGGCCTGCGGCATCTGCGCCAAGGTCTGTCCGCCGCAGTGTATCTGGATCGTGCGTGACAAGACCGAAGAAGGCAAGCCCCTGAAACGGCCCTCCGATTTTTACATCGATGCCAGCATTTGCATGAGTTGCGGGTTCTGCGCTGAGTACTGTCCATTCGACGCTATCAAGATGAACCACGACTACGAGTTGGCCACCTACGACCGGTTCCCCGGGCTCGTCTTCGACAAAGAAGAATTGAGCGTTCCCACCAGCTATTACGCTGCCCTCTACCCGGCAGCGTGGGCGATCGAGGAAGAAGCCAGGGCGGCGAAAGCGGCCAAAGCCGCCGCTCGCCAGGCCAAAGCGGCCCCGGCCAAGAAGGAAGCGCCTGCACCGAAGGTCGAGAAAGCCCCCGCACCCAAAGCTGAGGCCGCACCAGCGGCGGCTGCGCCGGCAGCAGTGAAGCGCGCCAAGCCTGCTGGCGGTCACTGGTCTCCCATCCCCGAAGGCTACACGGGCGAAATCATCAACTCTGATTTACCGCTGCCCCCTGTTCCCGCCGAAGGCGTCAGCCCCAGTGGCGTCTCCTGGGCGCGTATCATGGAACTGCGCGAAAAGCAGCTTCTGTCTTATCGTGAACGGCGCAAGTCCGAAGGAAAAGAAGTCAAATTATAGCAGCCGGTCGGACGACCGACTTGCCGACAACCATTCGTTTGGTGGCCGTGCCCTCGCCCTGCGGTGGCGCGGCTTCCTTGTCAAAGGAGCAAAATGATGACTGTCAGCATTACATTTCACGGCCATTCCACGTTCACGATCAACAGTGACGGGCACAGGCTTCTGATCGACCCTTTCTTCGATGAGAACCCCCTGGCAAAGATAAGCGCTGAAGATGTCGAGGCTGACTTCATTCTCATCTCGCACGGGCATTTCGATCATGTGGCCGATGCCGTGAGTATCGCCAAACGAACCGGCGCTCTCGTCATCAGCAATTTCGAGATCGCCTCCTGGTTCGGCAAACAGGGCGTGGAAAACACTCATCCTTTGCACATCGGCGGCAGCAACCAGTTTCCCTTTGGCCGCTGCAAGTTGACCATCGCTCATCATGGCAGCGTCCTGCCCGATGGCAGTTATGGCGGCAATCCGGCCGGATTCTTGTTCAAATTCAACAACGGCAAGACAGTCTATTTTTCCGGCGACACAGCCCTGACCTACGACATGAAATGGCTGGCCGATGATCATGTCGATGTGGCGTTGCTGTGCGTCGGCGATAACTTCACCATGGGCCCGGCCGACGCCGTCAAGGCTGTGAAGTTGATCGAGCCGAAGCAGGTTATTCCCTACCATTTCGACACCTGGCCCTATATCGAATGTGATATCGACGTCTTTACCCAGGGCTGCGCCCAGGAAACATCGGCTCAGGTGGTCATGCTTGGCGTCGAAAATACCCACACCGTTCCCTGATCTCGCCGATACATTTATCTTGCCGTCGTCTCGCCGCCACACACAGCCTGGCGACGGCAACTTCCCAGAAAGGAGGTTTACTCCATGACGTACATCGCTTTGCTGATAGCGATCGCAGCTATCGCTTACGCTTATCTGATTCAACGCAAGATTCAAGAAACCAACAAACGCCTTTCCAGGGCGACCAGCAATCTCTACCAACTTTCCTCGCAAATCGAAGAGTTGGAACAGCGCCTGGATGCGCAACATAAAGAACTCGCCTTCGAGATCAAGCAGGCCACCGGCCAGATTCAATTCAGCCCGAACACCACCATCGGCGAGGTGCAGGCACAGCACCCGCAAGGCGAGCAAATCCTGGCGAGCTTTCATATGGGCGGTTGTCACAGTTGCGCCGTCGCCCCCGACGAGACCATCGCCTCGGCCTGCGAGCGCCTGAACGTCAGCGAGGCCGCCCTGCTGGCTAGCCTGCGGAATCCGGCCAACGGCCAGCAGCCGATCCAGCTCAGCAACATCGAACTGCAATTCTAGAAAATTATTTCCATTCACCTCCCATGTATCCTAAGGCTGAAGTACTCTTCCCATCTCCTCTCATCCGCCGGCTAAGCGATCTGCGTGGCCCGTTGTGGGATGAACTTATCGATCGGGTGGCGAAGCTGCCCGAGACAGACCCGGACAATCTGGCATTCTGCCTGCTGATGATCCGCCTTAACGGCTGTCTGAAGTGTTATAGCGGCAGCTACAAATTCATGCGCGGCTGCGAAGCCTGCGCCATTCAGAGCGTCATGCAGTTCAAGGGCGAAGATGAAGAACTGATTGAGCTTTACGCTCAGGCGCAGCAGGAAATCGAAGAGTATTTAGACCGAGGCGTTATCCCGTCGGACGAGCCCATCGGTAATTGAAATGGCGATGCCCGATGTCGGGGAGATAGCTCCGGACTTCGCCCTGCCGGGGCCGGATGGCGATTCGGTGCGGCTGAGTGATTTTCGAGAACGAGCGCACGTCTTGCTTGCCTTCTATCCTTTTGATTTTAGCCCGATCTGTTCGATGCAATTACCTGGCCTTCAGGCGCAATTGTTGCGTTTTCGCGAACTGGAAACCGAGGTGCTCGGCATCAGCACCGACAGCCCGCATTCGCATCGAGCCTTCGCCGCCGAGTTGGGCCTGGAGTTTCCGTTGCTCAGCGATTTTTATGGTAAAGCGGTGAGCGAGGCTTACGGCGTCCTGCGGCCTGAGGGCTTTTGCGAACGGGCGTCCTTCATCATCGACAAGGCCGGCGTCATTCGCTATGCCGCCATCCACGACATGGACCAGGTCCCCGACGTCGAAAAGCTCTTCATGACCCTCGCATCATTGGAGGATGAGCGGTGAGCAAGCGCATCGCCATTGTCGGCGCCGGCATCGCCGGGCTGGCCGCCGCCTACGACTTGAACAAGGCCGGGCACGCCGTGACTATCTTCGAGGCCGCGCCCGAAGTGGGCGGATTGGCATCCGGTTTTAAAGCGCCGCACTGGGATTGGACGTTGGAGAAGTTTTACCATCACTGGTTCCAGAGCGATAGGTCCATGCTGGGCTTCATCGCCGAACTTGGCTGGTCCGACCAGGTTTTGTTCCCCCGACCCTACACGGTCGTCTACTTCGACGGTAAATTCCAGCCGCTCGATTCGATCCCGGAAGCCGCAAAATTCACACTGCGGAATTTCTCAATCATCGATTTTTTCCGCTTCGGTTTTGCAGGTATGTATCTACGTCTGACCCCACGCTGGCGGCCTCTGGAAAAGGTGACCGCCGACGCCTGGATGCGCAAGTACGTGGGCAAGAACGTGTACAACGCATTGTGGCGGCCAATGCTCGTGGGCAAGTTTGGCGAAGAGAATCTCGAGGTGGTGAACATGGCCTGGATGTGGGCGCGGCTGAAAACTCGCACCACCCGACTCGGCACTTTTGTCGGCGGATTCCAGGCTTTTCTGGATAAGCTGGCGCAATTGTTGCGAGAAAAGGGCGTTGACATCCGCCTCGATTGCGCGGTCACCGAGATCAAACAAGTGGACGGCGGGCTGAATGTGACGACCGTCGCCGGAGACGAAACCTACGACGCGGTGATTTCCACCAGCTCGCCCGCACTTATGGCCCGCCTCGCCCCCGACCTGCCCGACAGCTATTCCGCCAGCTTGCGCGCACTGCAATCAATGGGCGCTGTCGTCATGATCCTCACCCTGGATCGGCCCCTGACCGAATATTACTGGCACAATCTGCCTAAAGAGGCGGGCTTCCCCTTCCTGGCCCTGGTTGAGCACACCAATTACATCAGCCCCGACCATTTCGGCGGCGACCGTATCATTTACCTGGGCGACTACCTCCAGCCCGACCACGAGTATTTCGACCTCAGCAAAGAAGAACTGCTCGACCGTTTCCTGCCCTCGCTCAGCCGTTTCAATCCCGACTTCGACCCCAGCTGGGTCAAGGATTCCTGGCTGTTCAAGACCAAATACGCCCAACCCATCCCGCCGATCAACCACTCCAGGAACATCCCGCCCTTGCGCACGCCCGTGCCTGGCCTTTATTTTGCCAGCATGAGCCAGGTTTACCCCTGGGATCGGGGCACCAATTTCGCTGTCGAGATCGGCCGGCGAGTGGCGACGATGGTGTTGGAGGATATAGGATAAAGTGATAATCTCTTCGAAGCTGGCTCGGAGGTAAGTATGATGCAATGGCAGGATTACATTGTCGTTGACCCAAAAATCTGTCATGGACAGGCGTGTATTCGCGGCACGCGCGTGCCGGTTTCTGTTGTACTCGATAATTTGGCTGCCGGTCTAACTCCCACACAGATCATCGAGAGCTATCCATCACTATCAGTTGAGTCCGTGCATGCTGCTATTGCTTATGCAGCCGATCTTGCGCGCGAGCGCATCGTCCTGGTAGCCGCATAGACGTTCACATGCGCTTCAAGGTTGATGAGAATCTACCGGCTGAGATAGCTGCCAGGCTGAGCGAGCAGGGATATGATGCAACCACGGTTTTGGAACAAGGACTCGGTGGGAGCGCCGACGACGAAATCGCCTCGATCTGCCAGCAAGAAAAGCGCGTACTTATCACACTCGATGTCGGGTTCTCAGACATTCGAACGTATCCCCCTACTCAGTATCCCGGCATCATCGTTTTGCGGCTCACCCTACAGGACAAAGCGCATGTATTAGCGGTCGTCGAAAACCTGCTTCCTATTCTCATTGACGAGCCACTCGCATCGACCCTGTGGATCGTGGAAGAAGATAGAATCCGAATTCGGAGTTGACGACCTCTATTCATCAATAGGAAATCAATAACGCTCGTAAAGGATTGCATAATAAATGACCCAACCCAACGAACAGGCTGTCATGACCGCCCTGAGCAAAGTCCAGGAACCCGAACTGCATCAGGACCTGGTGACATTGAATATGATTCACGATCTGCAAATCAGCAACGGCAACGTGGGTCTGACCGTGATGTTGACGACGCCCGCCTGCCCGCTCAAGGGCCAGATCGAGAACGACGTGCGCACTGCCGTCATGGCCGTGCCCGGCGTCCAGAATGTCAATGTGCGTTTCGACGCCAATGTGCGGGCTGACAACCGCATTTCCGGACGGCTGAATCTGCCCATAAAAAATATCGTCGCCATCGCCAGCGGCAAAGGCGGCGTGGGCAAGAGCACTGTGGCTGCCAATCTGGCCGTAGCCCTGGCCCAGACTGGAGCCAGCGTCGGCCTGCTCGACGCCGACATCTATGGCCCCAACATCCCGCAGATGCTGGGCGTGGCCGAAATGCCGCCGCCGCAAGACCAAAAACTGGTTCCCGCCCGCGCCTATGGTCTGCAATTGATGTCAATGGGCTTCATGCTCAAGCCGGATCAGGCAGTGATCTGGCGCGGGCCGATGCTGCATTCCGCCATCCGCCAGTTGTTCACCGACGTGGCCTGGCAGGAAGTGGATTACATGATCGTCGACCTGCCGCCCGGCACCGGCGACGCCCAACTCACCCTGGCGCAATCCGTGCCCCTCACCGGCGGCGTCATCGTCTCCACCCCGCAGGATGTGGCCCTGTCCGATGCCCGCCGCGGGCTGTCCGCTTTCCGCCAGCTTCAGGTTCCCGTGATCGGCATCATCGAGAACATGTCCTATTTCGTCGCTCCCGACACCGGCCATCGCTATGAGATTTTCGGGCATGGCGGGGCCGAGCGGGCGGCGCAGGAATTGCGCGTGCCATTCCTAGGGCGGCTGCCCCTCGACCCCCGCGCTCGCGAGGGCGGGGACGAAGGAACCCCGGTCGTCATCTCCGCCCCCGACTCCGAGATCGCTCAGGCTTTTCACGAACTCGCCAAACAACTCGCCGCCCAGGTCAGTATCCTCAGCTTCCGGCCCGATCCAGAGTTGAAGATTATCTAATCGACATCACCGGCTGAAAGATTGCACGGCGCCTGAGGCAACTTCATCTGAAGCGATCTCAGGCGTTTTTATTTGAAGCCTAGAATTTCATGTCCGTTTGATGTATCATACATCGCAGCCATGAAATACGTCGACGAATACCGCAACGAAGCCGAAGCCCAGAAATACATCACCGCCATCCACAAGATCGTCACGCGGCCCTGGACGCTGATGGAGATCTGCGGCGGACAGACGCACACGCTGATCAAATTCGGCATCGACCACATGCTGCCCGCCCATGTAACGCTGGTGCACGGGCCGGGCTGCCCGGTCTGTGTGACGCCACTGGAATTGATCGACCGCGCTATCGCCATCGCCCGTCGCCCGGACGTGATCTTCACCAGTTTCGGCGACATGATGCGCGTGCCCGGCTCGCATGCCGACCTGCTCAGCGTCAAGGCGCAGGGCGGCGATGTGCGCATGGTCTATTCGCCGCTGGATGCCGTGAAACTGGCGCAGCAAAACCCCGATCGCCAGGTCGTCTTCTTTGCGGTCGGGTTCGAGACCACAGCCCCAGCCAATGCTATGGCCGTGTGGCAGGCGCAGCAATTGGGCGTGGTGAACTTCTCGATCCTGTGCTCGCACGTCCTCGTCCCCCCGGCCATGGAGGCGATTCTCGGTTCACCGCATAATCTGGTGCAGGGTTTTCTGGCCGCAGGGCATGTTTGCGCCGTCATGGGCTATTGGGAATATGAGCCGCTGGCCGAGACCTATCGCGTGCCTATCGTCGTCACCGGCTTCGAGCCGTTGGATTTGCTGCAGGGCGTTTACATGACCCTTAAGGCGTTGGAAGAAGGGCGCTGGGGCGTGGAGAATCAATACGCCCGCGCCGTCACGCGAGATGGCCTCGTTCCTGCCCAGGACTTGCTGCGAAAGGTCTTCCAGGTTTGTGATCGGCCCTGGCGCGGCATCGGCCTGATCCCGGCCAGCGGTTATTACCTCCGCCCGGAATTCGCTGAATTCGACGCCGCTGCCCGCTTCGATGTGGCCGGACTTACCGCCCAGGAATCAGAAGTGTGCATTGCCGGCGAGATCATGCAGGGCTTGAAGAAACCGCAGCAATGTCCGGTCTTCGGCACGCTGTGCACGCCGGAGCATCCGCTTGGCGCGCCGATGGTGTCATCCGAGGGCGCGTGTGCAGCATATTATCAGTATGGGCGAGTGGAGATTGTTACAGGCTTATGACTTCACCCCCGGACATCCTACTTGCCCATTCCTGTCCCATCCCCATCAGCGATTACCCCACCGTTTTGCTGGCCCACGGCGGCGGCGGGCGGCTTTCGCAGATGCTGATCGAGCGGATGTTTGTGGGCGCTTTCGCCAACCCCGCTCTAGAAATGCTGCACGACGGCGCCATCCTCGAACTCGACGGCGGCGCAAGGCTGGCGTTTTCCACCGATTCTTTTGTGATCAGCCCGCTATTCTTTCCCGGCGGAGACATCGGCTCGCTGGCGGTGCATGGCACAGTCAATGATCTGGCGATGTGCGGGGCGCGACCTTTGGGCATGTCGGTGGGGATGATTCTGGAGGAGGGGCTGCCGATGGAAGATTTGTGGCGAGTGGTGCAGTCATTGCAGGGGGCGGCGCAGGCGGCGGGCGTTTCGGTTGTGACGGGTGACACCAAAGTGGTGGATCGGGGAAAAGGCGACGGCGTTTTCATCAATACCACCGGCATCGGCCTCATCCCCGACGGCATCCACATCTCGCCCCTGCATGCTCGCCCTGGCGACCAGGTGCTGATCAACGGCCCCATCGCCGACCACGGCATCGCCATCATGTCGGTACGCGAGGGGCTGGAATTCGAGACCGCCATTGAGAGCGATTCGGCGGCATTGAATGGACTGGTCGAGGTCATGCTGGCCGCGGGCGGCGCGGATGTGCATGTTTTGCGCGACCCCACGCGTGGCGGCGTCGCCAGCGCTTTGAACGAGATCGCACAGAAGGCCGGGGCCGGCATCCGTTTGAGCGAGCAGGATATCCCGGTGCGGGATGAAGTGCGAGGCGCCTGCGAAATCCTGGGATTCGACCCGCTGTATGTGGCCAACGAGGGCAAATGCATCGCCATCGTCGCCCCCGAAGCTGCCCAAGCGGTGTTGGCCGCCATGCAAGCGCATCCCCTGGGCGCGGACGCCCGCATCATCGGCGAGGTGGTGGCCGAGCATCCGGGGCGCGTATTTCTTCGCAGCCGCATCGGAGGACTGCGCGTGGTCGATATGCTCAGCGGCGAGCAATTGCCGAGAATTTGCTAGTGCCGGAATGAGAATAGGACGCGGATGAACGCAGATTCGGCAGATTTACGCAGATAAAACAAGATGCCCTCCAAACGACCTGTTTCCGCTTTCGACATCATCGGTCCCATCATGGTGGGGCCTTCGAGTTCGCATACCGCCGGGGCCGTGCGGCTTGGGTTGATGGGACGCGCCATCCTGGGCGCACAACCGCAAGATGTCCTGATCGAATTGCACGGCTCTTTCGCCCAGACCGGCAGGGGGCACGGCACAGATCGAGCGCTCGTCGCCGGGTTGCTGGGCATGAGCGCAAACGACGACCGCATCCGCCACAGCCTGGAAGTCGCTGCCGAGCAAGGCATGATCGTGCGTTTCGAGACTGTCGATCTGGGCGAGGATGTTCACCCCAATTCCGTGCGACTCAGTCTGCAAACGGGTGACCGCAACGTCCAGATCACTGGAGACTCGGTAGGCGGCGGCATGGTCGAGATCACCGATATCGACGGCTATGCCATCACGCTGACCGGCGAGCACGAGACCATCCTGGTCGTGGCCAACGACCGTCCGGGCACGATCAACGCGGTGACGGGTCTGCTTTTGGAACGGCGGGTTAACGTCGCATTTTCGCGGGTCGAGCGCAAACGTCGGGGTGGGGAAGCGATCATGGTCTTCGAGACGGACGACGCCATCCCCGCCGAATTGCTCGACGCCCTCGAAGATTTCTATTGGGTGCGCTGGGTGCGCCACATCCCCAAAGTAACCGGCTGAGGTATCACACCATGTTCGATTCAATTGCCGAGATGATCCGGCTGGCCGAATCCAACAGCCTGCCCTTTCACGCGCTGGTGCTACAGGCTGAGGCCGAAAACAGCGATGCCGATCCAAACGCTCTACGGGCCAAGATGCAGGCCAGGTTGGACGTGATGCGAAACAGCGCGTCCCAGGGTCTGGCAGAGCCGGTCATTTCGTTGAGCGGCATCAGCGGCGGCAATGCCCACCGGCTGTGGAATTGGCTGGCCGATCCCGCTCATGTACCGCTGACCGGCCCCATCCTCAGTCGGGCGGTGGCGAGAGCGATGGCGGTGAACGAGGTGAATGCGGGCATGGGCTGCATTGTCGCCACGCCCACGGCCGGATCAGCCGGGATTCTGCCGGGCGTCTTGCTCACCTTGCAGGAAGCCTACGGGTTTTTAGATGACGATCTGGTCAATGCCCTGTTCACAGCCAGCGGCATCGGCGCGGTCATTTATCGTCGGGCAAGCGTTTCGGGGGCGGCGGGCGGCTGTCAGGCCGAGACCGGCAGCGCCGCAGCCATGGCCGCCGGGGCCGCAGTCGAATTGCTGGGCGGCACGCCGCACCAGTCCGGGCAGGCGGTCGCCATTACCCTGAAAAATATGTTGGGGCTGGTGTGCGATCCAGTGGCGGGGCTGGTCGAAATACCCTGCGTCAAACGCAATGCCGCCGGAGCCGCGCAGTGTTTCATCGCCGTCGATCTGGCGCTGGCCGGGGTGGAAAGCCTGATCCCGCCGGACGAGGTGATCGACGCCATGGGCGCGATTGGCCGCCGCATGGACGAACGATTTCGAGAGACGGCGCAGGGCGGGCTGGCAGCCACACCCACGGGCAAGCGTCTGGCGCAATTGGTCTGGGCCGAACGATCACCTGATCTCAGGCTTTAACTTCCTCCGGTAAGTGAGGAAGTTCATTCGTACCTTAGCTTTGAAGAGCAAGGGATATTCAGCTATCATTGAGATGCGAATGATGGTGGGAGGTCAGGAGTCATATCCTCTGTCCGACTATCGGTGCTACAGATGACGCCACAGATGGCGATGACCAGGATATTGATGAGTGGTTATTCCTTAGTCCGCTCGACTCGTGGATCCTGAACATGCGCAAAATGCTCGTTGATCGTCGCAACGGTTGTCGTTGACACGAGTGACCTCGTCCTGCTAAATGATCGCCCATTCTCTCACATTGCCTAACCGTTTTCAACATCCTACTATACATAATTAGATGCGTTTGCCCTTACACATTGTTGCATCCAGGGCTATTGCAGATTGATTCGTACTGTATATGCATCTATTTCGCTAAATGGCGTTGTTGAAGATATGTATATGTAATACCAGCCTGGGGGGCCTTCATACTCGATTTCAAAAGGACCGTTAGCATCGAAACCCACTCTTGTATTCGCGTCTTGATAGAATAGTTGAATCTGGGGTTCGCCTCCAACATGCTCATCGATCATGACTGCGAAACGGCTTGCCTTTGCCAAGAAGAAACTGAAATAATCTTTGCTCAGATGTAACTGTTCACCTTGTCCGATCTAGGCCGGGACAGCGTCAGAAAGTGGCGTCTTCGGCCCCAGATGAGAGAGGAGGGCATCGAAAACGTTCTCACCCTGCTTGCGGGCAGTGTCCACCACCGAAGC
>JAGFJG010000003.1 GCA_024102915.1 Caldilineales bacterium | reverse complement strand
GCGCATAGGCCCGCACACGGATGTCCGGCCATGATGTAAACTCACACGCGACCGCTGCCGATACGCCCACCCCCACCCCGACGGCCTCGCTCACGCCGACTGCGACTGCACCCCCCAGCGAAACCCCTACTCCCACCCCTGGCCCTACCGATACCGCCACGCTGACCCCGACATCTGCTCCTGACGAAACCCCCTCACCCACCGCCACGCCGACGCCGACTTCCACTCCCGATGAAACAGTGACGCCCACGCCAACGGAGCCAGTCTCCGAAACCATGACGCCAACCGCGACCGAAACGGTGACGCCGACCGAAACGCCGAGTCCAACCAGCACGGCTTCTCCCACCGTGACTGAGCCCCCCTCTGTTTTTGTCTACCTGCCCCTGCTAATCCGATAACGGGCAGTCTGCCCCGCGCCAACTATGCGCCGCTGACTGCGCCGGCGACGTTTGAGTCAGCGCTGGTGCGATAGGCGTATGACAGATAGGGCGTGCTGTGCGCCCAGCCAACGCCGCCCTGCGCATCCATGATGATGAGCCCGGCCTGGCCGCCGGGCAGCAAACGCTGGAATTGCTCGATCGCCGCCGTAGCCGCATCTGGGGCCGGCTTGCCCGCCTCCAGCCAAAACATCGCCCGCAAAGCCAAACCCGTGCGCATGATATGTTCGCCCACGCCGGTGCAGGCGACGGCCCCCACGCCATTCTGCGCGTACAGCCCCGCCCCGGGGATGGGCGAATCGCCGACGCGCCCGCGCCACTTGAAACGATAGCCGCCGGTGCTCAGCGCCGCAGCGATATTATCGTCCGCATCCAACGCCAGCGCCCCCACTGTGTCGCCGGGGCCGGCGGATGTACGCAAGGTTTCAAAAAGCGTCCTCTGCCGCTCGGTGATCAACGAGGCCGGGGAAACAGGTTCGAAGCCCTGGGCCAGGGCAAAACTGGCAGCGCCATCAGCCACCAGCAAATCATGGTCACTTTTTTCGAGCAGGCGTCGCGCGATGGAAATGGGATTGGCGAACCCCGACAACGCACCAACCGCGCCCGCCTTCAGCGTTGCCCCGGACATAATGCCAGCGTCGAGTTCGACTTCTCCATCGATGGTGAGCGCAGCCCCATGCCCGGCATTGAAAGCGGGGTCATCTTCCAGCGAACGCACCGCCGCTTCGACTGCATCCAGGGCGCTGCCGCCATCGTTGAGCATTTGCCAGCCCAGGACGGCAGCGTTTGCGCAGCCTCGACGGTGAGATTCATGAGTTTCGGGTGGGATCTGGCCCGCGCCGCCGTGGACGATAATGCTTTGCATTTGATGGTTAAAGCAAGCGAAGCGTCACACCGCCTCGTCCCATGTTTGCAGCAACAGACGGAAAATGTCTGACTCGGTGATCATGCCCACGGCTTCGCCGGATTCGCCCACCACGGGAACCCCGCCGATTTTGTGTGCGAGCATCAATTCGATCACTCGACGGACGTTGTCTTCGGGTTTTACTGTGAAAACAGGCGCCGTCATGACTTCGTCCACAGCCAGCAAGATTTCGTCCTGGTCGGGCGCATAAGGGCTGGCGACGGAATAGACCGAGGTCGCCTCCCGCACATCGCCCAGGCTCAACATACCGATGACGCGACCTTCTTCGTCCACCACGGGCAGCCGACGTATGCCGTGCTCTTCCATCAACGCCGAGGCGGTGAGGATAGATTCACCCCAGTCTACAACGATGGCAGGCTGGGACATGACCTCACGAACTAGATACTGGCGCATGGCGCACCCCCTTTAGAGTCTCCGTGCCATGTGGTCGATAACACGGGATAGCAAGCTGATTCCAATAGATGGTAACAATTCACCTCGTCGAATAAGTCGCTCACGCAAAAGAGCGAAGACGCCAAGGAAATCGATGAACGCTTTTGAGCTTTGCGTGAGAGCAAATCCAGAATGTGAATAGATGCCAGGGATGTTTTTCAGACCCGGTTAGGTGCGATTTCAGGCTTTTCCAAAAGGGATAACAGACATTGGAGCAGGTCTGTTTCACTGAGTATTCCCACAAGGACGCCGTCTTGTACGACCGGCACACCACCAAATTTCTGGGATTGTAACAGGACAACCGCTTCGGTCAGAGGCATATCCGGCGTGACAGTGACAGGATTCGGCGTCATACAACTGCGCACCTCAATATGTTCCATGAGATAGCTGTCATACCAGCCTTCGCGCAGAACATACGGGGAGTTCATGGCGAGACGTAAATCGCGGTCGGTGATCATTCCTACGAGCCTGCCGTGTTCTAACACTGGCAAGCGGCGAAAACCGCCGCGGCGCATTTTGGCAAGGGCAGTGCCTATCGACTGATTCGGCCCGATCGTAATCGGGTCAGGCGTCATGACGTCGCGTACAAGCATGATTCGTATGCCTCCTGCTGGCATTGTGCCACCATTCGGCTGATAAAACCATGATTCAAATCATGTCGGAGAAGATATTTTCGCCCGAAGTTGATTTCGCCCCGATCTGGCGTACAAACGCCTCTATTTATTATTGCGGATCGATATGCACATCACTACCGATGATGATCTGCAAATCGGCCTGGCCGTTGGCGCTGGCGCCGGGTCGAATGTTCTCGTCACCGATGGCGAACATTTCGACCAACTGGCTTTGCGTGAAAGTAGGGCTGTTGTAGGCAATCAATTGCGTCTGACCGTAGTCGCTACGGTCGGCGTCGCCGATCCCGACGATATTATAGCCCTGGGCGGCCAGCGCCTCGGCGACTCGTTGCCCTAGCTCGGGCTGAGTTGTTCCGTTGAGGATGACCACCCGCACGTTTTCGGCCATGATCTGTTCCGAAACCACATTGCGCGGGGCCGGCGTTGGCAGCGATTCGACATCAGGATTGAAGAAAGCTGCAACTGCGGGGTGGACTACATCCATCTGCGGGATGAGCACATAACCGGCCTCGTTGTTAGTGGATGTGGTCATGGATCGGTCGATGACCAGGCCGCGAATATGATCGGTGTTGAGATTGCGAGCCAGACGAGCCAGAGCAATCTGCTGTCCCGTGGGTATATCGGTCTGCAATGAGTCGGTGAGGGCGCTGAGAAGTGCCGGCAGGCTGCCGATCAGCCGGGGCAATTGGCCTGTATCGAGTACTTTGTTCTTGATGGCCGCAAGCACCTGTTGCTGTCGGGCCATCCGCTCGAAGTCGCTATCGGCGTGCCGTGTGCGGGCATATTTCAGCGCCGTGGTAGCATCCATACAATAGTGTCCCGCCTCGATGTAGAAGGGATCGTAGCCGTAGTTATCGTCGGGGAATAGCGGGTCGTCGATGGTCTTAGGCACGTCGATATCGATGCAGCCGATCTCATCCAGGACGCGGCGAAAGCCATCGAAGTTGATGCGTACATAGGATTGAATCGGGATGCCGAGGAATTGTGATACTGTGTCGATTGCCAGATCGGGACCGCCGATAACATGGGCCGTGTTAATCTTTTTGTTGCCGTAACCCGGCACGTCCACATAAAGATCACGTGGCAAAGATACCAGCCCGACATCCCCGCTATTCGGATCGATGGTCGCCACCATGATGGTATCGGTACGCAAATTGCCTTTTTGCCCAGGCCGGGCATCGACGCCCAACAATAGGACGTTGATGCGTTCTCGCTCACTCCATACCGAGGTAAACATGGAATCGTCGGCAATGTCCTGCTCGGCCACAGCAGGGTCGGCGACGACCGCCTCTCCGATTAATTGTCCTTCCTGGACGGTATTTGAGTCCGCCGTGACAGGTATGTCGCGTTCTTGTAACTGCGGGGCGCTGACGATGATCGTGCGGGCAGTCTGGAAGAAGAGATAGCTGGCATAGCCGAAAGCAGCCAGGAATACCAACAACAGCGCTCCCAGAATCAATCCTGGCAGCGCGGAGGAACGTTGGGGTTTGGAATTAGAGTAGGTAGCGTGACGGGTCTGTGACATAGCCTTATAGTTTAGCGCTAAAGGCCGTTACGATCCAAAAAGCTGCAAGTCCTTGCAGTTGGGGAGGCTATGAGGGGTTTTCGATAGGCGGAAGCGGCGCCTGATACAGGGCGGAAGCGGTCAGCGCATAGAGATAACCGGTCGCCTCATCGACCCAGAGACTGCGCAGATCATTCAACACGCCGGGTTGGCCCGCCGGCATCAATTGACTGAGCAGCTTGCCCTGTTTGTCGAACACCAGGATGCGATTACTGGCGCCATCGCCGATATAAAGACGTCCGCCGGGAATATCTGCTTCATTCGCCCAGAGGGCCACGGCATCACCGATCGGCGGATCGACGACGTCGAGGGCGAATGCCTCTTGTTCGCCGCCAAAGAATTTCAAAATCGTGCCGTTGGGATGCAACAGCCATACCGAGCCGTCAATTGCAGCGTCGACGACGGAACTGATGTTGACAGGGTTTTCCGCGGAGAAGTAGGCTTCGGGCGCTTCCGTGTAACTGTCGCCGGTCGGTCGGTATCGCCACAGTTGCGATTCGTTAGTATCCAGCAGGTAAAGGTTCCCCGAGTAATAATCCATATCGGCGACAAACACTAGGTCAGGATTATCGCTTGTTGCAACATTGATCGGCCCCAATCCCTCGACTGTGCTGAATAACTGGTTGCTGCGATCCAGCACCAGGGGGCCGCTGGCGGTGCGATTGCCGGTTGCCGGCGCCCAAACAGCATGGGCTAATTCGCCAATGCGCCGACCCCCGACCGTCTGCCCGGACGTCAGTAGCGTTTCCGCTTCACCATCGTTCGCCAGCCTGTCTCCAGTGGCTTCGTCCAGACGATAGCGGTTGAGCGTACCCATGCCCCGATCCATCACATAAACATTCAGCCCGCTCACAAATACATCAACCGGTTCGCGTTCGGGATCTGAAAAGGTCGTCAGGGGCACATCGAAACCGGCCAGAATTGGCTGCACATGATTGACGACAGCCTGCGTCTCGGCGATATGGTTGCGGATTGTCTCCACTTTGGGGTGATTGGGAAAGAAAAATGCCGCCTGCGCCAGTTGTTCCTCGGCTGCTTGCAAATAGAGGCGAGCCTGATTTTCATCCGTTGTGCCAACTGCCGCCTGCCAGTTCACCTCAGCCCCGGTGATATAGCGCTCGAATAGATCGGCCCGTTCGCGCCCCTGCAAATACCACATGCCGGCCGTTACAGCCAGGGCGCCGATGATCAGAACGGCCACGATCGCCAGGGCATAGGGCACGCGGCGGCTGGGTGCGCCGCGGGTTTTTTTTTCCGCCTTTTCGGGCTTTGCTTGCGCCTTTTCAGCCGCAGCCTGTTTTCGTCGCAGCCTGCGCCCGCGGATGCCGCCAACCTGCGACGCCTGTTCGGCATCCGCCTGCTCTTGTTCCCACTCCTCATCCGTTGCGTCATCGTCCCAACTTTCTGTGGGGGCAGCCGCCGGGCGCTGCGTCGCAACGGCGGGCGCGGGCGACGCACTCTTGCCCGCGCCGCTGCCTGCCGCCGTGAAGGTGACAACCAACAGTGTCAACTCTTCCTTCGCATCGATGCCGATCCCCGCCAGTTGGTCGGCGACCGCCTGCGCCCGTGGGACTTTGGTCGCCTCGTTCATCAGAGAGACTTCGAGATAATTGGCCCAAGAACTGCTCATGGCAACGACGACTACCCCTGGCGCTCCCTCCACCCGACCGATTTCGACGGATGGCGTCGCTTGTTCTCCCAGCGAACTGAAATTCTCATCGTTAAGCGGTGAGAACCATTGCAAGCCCACATCGGTCTGTACAGCCAGAATCGTGGGGCCGGCCTGCGCCGAGACAATCTCACCGCCCGTTGCCACCAGACAGGTCGCCCCGGCGACAAAGTCCGTGGAATGATACTGGTTGTGCTGTTGGATGTAAGCGTGGGCGGCCCGCAACGCAGCCGTGAGCGATTGGGCGATGTCGCCCTTGTAATAATAGTAGGTCTCCTGAATCGTGCTCAGCAGTTCCCTGTACAGCCGGGGAAGTCCATTGCCGCTGCCATCAACCTCAAGCAGAATATACAGATTCCCCTTCCCCTCGGCTGGCGCGATGCCCCGGTCCGGCTCGACTGCTCGAACCGTAGGCGCTTCCCTATCGCGATGACCACGATCCAAGCGGAGGATGCTTATATCGGTCTGAAGTGCCTGGGACATTGGGGCCTCGTACAGAAGTTTTGTTGGGGGATGGTTGGCCTGGAGTCCTATTTAGGGCTGCTCGATGCGATGATAGGACGAGAAAAATGCGCAAAAGTTCCCAAAGGCTTCACGATGGCAAGATTGTACATCAGCCGCGCGCGGCGGGCAAGATGCTCTTTTCATCGATTACTGTTCGACAAATTCGGCCCAAAGATCATCCACATCTGTTCCCGATGCAGTGAGAGCTTCGTAATAAGCATCGCTATCAGCCCAGCCTAATTCTGCGTCCGCCTCCGGCAAAAAGCTACGATTTATGGCTTGCAACTCCTGCAAGCCGACACGCTTGACCAATAACGCAACCAACCTCACCGATTTGGTATAGCCGTAGGTTTCACGCATCTGTTCCACGCTGCCTCTGATGTCGGGGTTGAAATCCCATTCGGACAGAGGAAGGTCCGCCTGCCGCAAATCCTTCAAGCGAGGATAAGGCGACTCTGGTCGCATGTTCATGCGCCGCATGGTTTCTCGCGCCGCCCACTCCGCCCAACCTTCCACCAGCCATCTTTCCAGAAATGGCGCCGACCAGATATGCGCGCCTTCGTGGGTGATCAGTTCCCGAGATGCGCCGGCTTTGACCCGAATCAACCCCTGTTCATAGCGACCTGCATAGCCCTCCAGGACACCGCTTGAAGTCTGCGCCACCTTGAGCACTTCCGGCCCGTCATAAGGAAAGCCCATCACTTCTTCCAGGATCGGCAGGGCTTTTGACAACACATCGACGACTTTGTTCGCCCACGCCTCTTCGCCATCAGAGTAGCTGACTTCCAGCCGGATCGTCTGCTTCTGCAATTGAATCGGCGGAGAGGTGAGCGTGCGGCTGACCGTCGGTCGCACCGCCTCCACCGAAAATGCGTGCGCTCCGCGTTCAGAAAACGGTTCGCAAACGATATGCTGCCAGTCATCCGCCGCTTTCAGATCGCATGCGTCGGAATCGAGACTGATATGATAATCGGCAGGGATTTTGGCCGAGATCTGGCCGTTGTCGCCAACCAAAAAGGCGGAGAATCGGGCCACGTTGCGGGTCACATAATTGATGGGGTCTGGGGCCTCGGCCAAATGATAGTCCAGAACCAATGACATTTGTTGATTGTAGAAGAGCCGTTTCCCCAATAGCACGGTAATGACGTCGAATTGCCTTTGGCTGCGGTCTCTGCGCACCTTCAGCTTTTTGCCATTGGCCCTGGTCGCCTCGATATCGCGCGTACTTTTGGGCACGGGCAGCGAAATCCGATCATAAAAGTAAATGCGGCCGCTGGACTTCTGTCGGGTCGTAGCATCATGGTTGACCAGTTCCATCTCAACATGAACCTGTACGCGCCCCCCCTCGCTGGGCACTGTATAGGAAGTGTCGCCGCGTATTTCCAATGCATCCGTATCAGCAGATGCCTTCAGGGGAAGCCAGGCCAACATGCACACAAGCAGGGCGGCTGCCAACCATTTCCCTTTAGACTTCATCAACTGGATGCTCCGTTGCATGATGTATAGCGAATTCTGATGCCAAACATTGATATGCCATACACCACCATAGGAGATGTTTCGCCAGTTGGCAACTTTGTATAGCTTCGAAATGACGATCACAATTCTGTCGCCCACGGTTTGGGCGTGGGCTGGATTCGTTTGACACCTGATGCTCAGGCGCGCCGCGTCATGGAAGTTCGATATGATTTGGGCATCTTCGCGCCCGACCGCTATAATCTTCACAAATTGTGAAGCAATTGCCATGCTGCAACCCAAAGGAGGGTTCGATTGAAATTACACGAATTTCAGGCCAAGCGAATCTTTGCTCAATATAATGTGCCCATCCCCCAGGGCGAAGTGGCTTCGACGGCCACTCAGGCGCGCGAGATAGCGCAAAAGCTGGGGAAACCGGTTGTGATCAAATCGCAGGTGCTGGTGGGGGGACGCGGCAAAGCCGGGGGGATCAAGGTGGCCCGCACGCCCGATGAGGCGGAAGCTCTGGCCGATCAGATTTTAGGTATGAATATCAAGGGTATGACCGTCAAACGCGTGTTGGTTGACGAAGCGTCGCAGATCGAAAATGAAATCTATCTGGGCATGGTGATCGACCGCGAAAGGCGGCGGGTGGTGATGATGGCGTCCAGCGAAGGCGGCGTCGATATCGAGGAAGTGGCGGCGACGAATCCCGATGCGATCAAGACCGTGATTATCGACCCCGCACTGGGCATGCGTTCCTATCAGGCGATTGGCCTGGCCTCGGCGATTGGCCTGCCCCAGGAGTTGTTCCGGCCCTTCACCCAGATCGCATTAGGGCTGTATCAGGCCTTTCTCGGCTCGGATGCGGAATTGGCAGAGATCAATCCCCTGATCGTCGATGGCAAAGGCGCTCTGCTGGCTGTGGATGGCAAGATGGTGGTGGACGACAACGCCCTCTTTCGTCACGCCAAGCTAGAAGAGATGCGCGACCTGGACGAAGAATCTCAGGCCGAAACCGAAGCCCGACTGAATGGCCTTAGCTATGTCGACCTGGATGGCGAGATCGGCTGCATGGTCAATGGCGCCGGTCTGGCCATGGCTACGATGGATATCGTCAAGCATTTTGGCGGTGAACCGGCCAATTTCCTGGATATCGGCGGCGGCGCCCGCGCCGATAAAGTGGCGGCGGCGCTGCGCATCATCCTGGCCGACCCCAATGTCAAAGCCGTGCTCTTCAACATTTTCGGCGGCATCACCCGCTGCGACGAGGTGGCGCGCGGCATCCTGGAGGCGCTGGCGCAAGTGCCGACAAATGTGCCGATGGTCGCCCGGCTGGTGGGGACCAACGAGGAGGAAGGCCGGGCTATCCTGGCCGAAGCCAACATGCCCACAGCCCAAACCCTGGCCGAAGCCGCCCAGAAAGCGGTGGCGGCCGCCCGCGGCGAGCTATAAGGAGGTGAAGCAATGAGTATCTTAGTCGACAAAAACACCCGACTCGTCGTTCAGGGCCTGACCGGTCGTGAGGGTATGTTCCATGCCACGCAGATGCAGGAATATGGCACCAATATCGTTGCCGGCGTCACGCCGGGCAAGGGCGGTCAGGAAGCGTTGGGCGTGCCCGTGTTCAATACGGTGAGCGAGGCGAGCGAGGCGACCGGCTGCAATGTTTCCATCATTTATGTTCCCGCTCGTTTCGCCCCCGATGCCATTTTGGAAGCGGTGGACGCCGGGGTGGAAGTGGTGATCTGCATCACGGAAGGCATTCCGGTGCTGGACATGATCACTGTGCGGGCTTATGTCGATCAGACCCCTTCCCGGTTGGTGGGGCCGAACTGTCCGGGGGTGATCACGCCCGGCGAGGCCAAGGTGGGGATCATGCCCGGCCATATTCATGTCCCCGGCCCGGTCGGCGTCGTCTCCCGGTCGGGCACGCTGACCTACGAGGCGGTGGCGGCATTGTCGGGCATCGGCATCGGCCAGAGCACCGTGGTCGGCATCGGCGGCGACCCCATCATTGGCACGAAATTCATCGATGTGTTGGGCCTGTTCGAGGATGACCCCGCCACGGAGGCCATCGTCATGATCGGCGAGATCGGCGGCAATGACGAGGAGAAAGCGGCCGAGTTCATCAAGTCGCACGTGTCCAAGCCGGTGGTCGGGTTCATTGCCGGCCAAACCGCTCCGCCCGGCAAACGCATGGGGCATGCCGGCGCCATTATCAGCGGCGGCAAAGGCACGGCAGCCGAGAAAATCGCGGCGCTGGAAAGTGCAGGCGTGCCGGTGGCAAAACATCCGGGCGAGATCGCCGAACTGATCAGCCAACGGCTTTGATGATTGTAGCCAAACCCTTTTGAATGTTAGAAAAAACGCTCCCGCGCCGCATATGCCGGGAGCGTTTTCTTTGCTAGAATGGGGGTGAAAAGGTATTGGAGATTGGGGATTGGATATTGGTTGTCCATAGGCCTATCAATACCCGATATCCAGTATCCAATATCTGTCGCCCTGACGACGAGGCTTCCTCGTAATTCCTATGCCACAAGCCACAGGCATCCCGCCCAAATATCTTGACATCGATCTGTCCCCATACGCCGGGCATTACATCGCATTGGTCGAAGGTCGGGTTTTGGCCGTGGGCGACACCGCAGAATCGGCATTGGCTCGCGCCAAAGTCGCCCGCCCGCAGCGACCTGCCACGATTCTCCTGATTGCTCACGATAACAATACAGAGAATACACACTGAAACTCGGATATTGGGTATTTGAAACACGCATAATACCTAATATCCAATATCCACTACCCATCTTCCGAGGAGCCTCATGTCCCCAGTCCCGACCTGGTATCAAACCGCCGTCTTTTATGAACTCTACGTGCGCGCCTTTCAGGATAGTAATGGCGATGGAAACGGCGACCTGCGTGGGGCGATCCAACGGTTGGATCACCTGGCCGACCTGGGCGTGACCTGCCTGTGGTTGTTGCCCACCTTCCCATCGCCCCTCGTGGACGACGGCTACGATATCGCCGATTACTTTGGTGTGCACGCCGATTACGGCACAGTCGAGGATTTTCGTGCGTTGGTCGAAGCTGCACACGCCCGCGGCATGCGTGTGATCGCCGATCTGGTCATGAACCACACCTCCGATCAGCACCCCTGGTTCCAGGCCTCGCGGCGGCGAGAAGCGCCCTACGACGACTATTACGTCTGGTCCGACACCGACCAAAAATACGAAGACGCCCGCATCATCTTCCTCGACACCGAGCCATCGAACTGGACATGGGACAAGGTGCGCGGCCAATACTTCTGGCATCGCTTTTACCGCCAGCAGCCCGACCTGAATTTTGACAACCCCGCCGTACAGCAAGCGATGTTCGACATCGCCCGGTTTTGGATGGGGCTGGGGCTGGATGGCTTCCGCGCCGATGCCGTGCCTTATTTGATCGAGCGCGAGGGGACGAATTGCGAGAACCTACCCGAGACGCACGCCTATCTCAAGCAACTGCGCGCGTTTATGGACGCCGAATATCCGGAAGCGATTTTGTTGTGCGAGGCCAACCAGTGGCCGGAGGACGTGCGCCCTTACTTTGGCGGCGACCCGGACGATCCTACTGTCCTCGGCGACGAATTCCACATGGGCTTCCATTTCCCGGTGATGCCGCGGCTGTACATGGCGCTGAAGCGCGGCGACCGCACCCCGGTGGTGGAGATCATGGGCCGCACGCCCTCGATCCCGGTCAATTGCCAGTGGTGCATGTTCCTGCGCAACCACGACGAATTGACTTTGGAAATGGTGACCGAAGAAGAGCGGCATTGGATGTGGCGGGAATATGCGCCGGAAGCCCGCATGCGTCTGAACCTGGGCATCCGCCGCCGCCTGGCTCCCCTGTTGGACAATGACCGCCGCAAGATCGAATTGCTGAATTCGCTGCTCTTCACCCTGCCCGGCAGCCCTATCATCTATTATGGCGACGAGATCGGCATGGGCGACGACATCTGGCTGCACGACCGCAACGGCGTGCGCACGCCCATGCAATGGGACGGCTCCGCCAATGCCGGGTTCTCGGATGCGGACAGCCTCTATGCCCCCGTGATCAGCGACGAGGTTTTCGGCTATCAGCGAGTGAACGTAGTCGCGCAGAAAGCCGATCCCGCCTCACTTTACCACACCCTGCGCCGGTTCATCGCCGCCTATAAATCCCAGCCTGCTCTTGCCCTCGGCGACCTGCGTTTCCTCGACCATCCTGATCCCGCCCTGCTTGCCTTCGAGCGCAGCTACGAGGGGAAGACCGTGCTCTGCCTGCACAACCTGGGCGAGCACGACGTTCGGGTCGCTGTGCCGGACGGTCAAGATATGCTGGCTGATGCGCCCGTTTCTGCCGGGGAGGTGAGTCTGCCGGCGTATGGCTATCGCTGGCTGATACAATAGGTCTCGTCCAACCTATTCCACATATTCGGGAAATTCCCTCGTCATAAATTCACGGATTGTAAGAATTGGGATATCTGCAATCTCGGCAAGATCAAGCAAGTGATTATCACCAGACACGACATATTCCGCTTGTACGGCCATGGCCAGATGTAAGAAGATATCGTCATCTGGATCAGCCAGGACTATCGTATCACCAAAGACATCATCAAAAAGAGTGGAAATCCTCAAGGCGAACAACAAAAGGTCAGCCGTCGTCAGCCCTAGTTTTTGCACTCGAATTTGCAGCCGCTCATACGCGAGAACTTCTTGCAATTCGTTCATGGCGGCTGAGCTGGTGCACAATTCGACTTGATCGCTTTCCGCCAGACGCAATAAGCGCCAGGGTAAACCCCGCCAAAGTAAGCCCGAAACCCAGATATTCGTATCGATGATGATGCGCATGTTTAG
>JAGFJG010000193.1 GCA_024102915.1 Caldilineales bacterium | reverse complement strand
GCAGGCGCGCCGCTGAGAGCGAGTCGCCGCCGAGCAGGAAGAAATTGTCGAAGACGCCGACCTGCTGCACGCTCAGCACTTCCGACCACATTTCGACAACGACATGTTCGAGCTCGTCGCGTGGGGCGACGTATTCGGGCCGTAATTTGTGCGCCAGTTTCTCATGCAGGCCGATGCGTTGCAGCTTGCCCGTCGGGCCTTTGGGGATTTCGTCCACGATGACAATCTGGCTGGGGACTTTGAAATCGGCAATCTGAGCAAATGCCAGCGCACGCAATTCCTGCAGGCTGACTTCAGCCCCCGAACGCAACACAACCGCCGCTACCACATCTTCGCCCAAAGTGGGATGCGGGAGGGCGAAGGTGACAGCCTGGGCGACGGCGGGGTGATCGAGCAGGGCTTCGTCGACTTCTCTCGGCGAAACCTTTTCTCCGCCCCGATTGATGATTTCCTTCAGCCGCCCGCTCAAAAACAGATAGCCCCCGTCATCGAGATAGCCCTGGTCGCCGGTGCGGAACCAGCCGTCGGTAAACGACTTTGCGTTCGCCTCCGGGTTGTTGACATAACCTTCAGTCACATTCTCGCCCCGGATCACGACTTCGCCCAGGCTGCCGGTTGGCAACAACGCCTCGTCCTCCTCCGCCATGATGGCGACCTCAGGCCCGGCGGCGACGCCCACCGAGCCAGGCTTGCGCATGCGGGGCGGCAGGGGATTGCTCGCCATCTGGTGTGAAGCCTCGGTCATGCCATAGGCTTCGATTACCGGGGCGCCGAAAGTCGTTTCCAGGTCGGCCATCACGCTGGGCGGTAGGGAAGCGGATGACGAGCGGATAAACCGAAAGCTGGCGGATGCGAGCACATCACGATGTGTTTGCGTACGCGCTAGCACGGCCTGGTGCATGGTGGGCACAGCGGTGTACCAGGTTGGCCGGAACTCGTGCATCCAACCGAAGAAGGAATCGGCATCAAAGCCCGGTGTGCAAACCACGCTGGCTCCGATGCTGAGCGAAGCCATAAGCGCCGCCATCAGGCCGTGGATGTGGAAGAGCGGCATCACGTTCAGGCAGCGGTCGGCGGGACTCAGAGCGAGTGACGTGCGGATGTTATGCGCCGATGCCACGATATTGCGATGGGTCAGCGGCACTTGTTTGGGCCGAGAAGTTGTGCCGGAGGTATGCAACACCAGGGCCACATCGTCAGGCTGCACGTCCCGCTGAATTGTCGTAGCCGATTCGCCGCCCGCCAACTCGAACACGCCTGCGTGTGCGTCAGGCTCCACAGTCAGGTCGATGCAAGCAATGCCCAACGCCCTGGCCGCTTTGCGAGCTTCCATCATCTCGCCCATGGGCAAGATGATAGCCCTTGGTTTCAGGTCGTCAAGATAGAATTCGTACTCGCTCTGGCGATAGGCCGGGTTGAGCGGTGCGGCAGTACAACAGGCGGCCACACTCAGGAAAGCAACGGCCATCTCCGGGCCATTGGGCAATACGATCGCCACCCGGTCTGTGGGATTCACGTCGCTGCTGGTGAGAAATCCCACCACCCTGCCTGTCTGCGCCGCCAACCCCTGGAAAGTCAGCGGGGGGCGTCCGGGTGTCAGTAGGGCAATGGCGGACTGAAAATCATCAGCCTGCCGGTCGAGTAATGCACGAACTGTATTTGACATAATTAACTGTGCGAGATGCGTACGGTCTGATGCGATTCCAGGGTCTCATTTAGCGCTCTGGCCGAACCTTCGACATTCTCGCCCAGGTAGTTGGCGTGTATCCCCGGCAGGGGAGCGATATCGATTCGCCCCTTAAGCAGAGATTGCCATGCAGAGCTTATCCGCTCACGTGTATCGGAGGTGACGAGAAGCGTGACATCACCGGCATAAGGCTCTGGCCTGAACTCGCCCAACATGGCTTGAACGCCCAGCTTTTGCGCACGCTCCCGGCGCGCCTCCCTTTGTTCCTCGTTGAGCGGCACAGCCACACGCGTGGCATTGACGGCCATTTGCCGCAGTCTGTCCCACCGTTGTTCGGCGGGCAACCGGCTCAGTTCCCGCCATCGCCGCCGCAACTGGCGCACGCCCGGAGTCGCCAGTAATCGCTCGTCCAATGAACGCTCATCGGCAGTGCCACGCACAAAGGTATTCATCAGCGCCAGCAAACCGATTTCCTCACCCTCCTCTTCCAGAATGCGCGCCATCTCCAGCGCCACCTTGCCGCCGATGCACTCGCCGCCGAGGAAATAGGGGCCGTGCGGCTGTACGTTGCGCAACTCGGCCACATAATCAGCCGCCATTTGCGGTACGGAATCATGCGGGTCCGATTCGCCATCCAATCCACGGGCGATGAATCCGTAGACCGGCTGGTCAGGGCCAAGGCGGTTGAGCAATCCGGCGTAGATCAGGTATTCATCTTCGGAACCGCCACCGCCGGGGAGAAAGAACAAGGGTGGTCGGGAGCCGTGAGTTTGCAACGGGAGCAGGGATTGAAAGTTGAAAGTTGAATGTCGAAGGTTGAATGTTGAAAGCTGTTTCGCCAGTCCGGCGATCGTGGGGTGCTCGAACAGGGCACGCAGAGGCAGGTCGGGGGCGATGGATTGGCGAAGCCGGTGGACGAGTTGGGCGGCGATAAGAGAGTGGCCGCCAAGATCGAAGAAGTTATCGTGCACGCCGATGGGTTCGATGCCCAGCAGGTCGGACCAGATTTCGGCAATCGCCTGTTCGGTTTCGGTCGAAGGTGCGACGAACTCCGTTTCGATGCCGGGCATGACTTGCAAGCGCGCCAACGCTTTGCGGTCGATTTTGCCGCTCGGCGTTTTCGGCAGCGTGTCCGGAGCCGCCAAAATCGAGAAGCTGGCAGGGATCATGTAAGAAGGCAGTCGTTCGCCAAGATGCTCGCGCAAGCCCGCTGCGGATTGATTTTCGTCAGGGCGAACAGCCACATAGGCGGCAAGCTGTAATGCGCCTCTTTCATCGTCCAGGGCCAATACAGCCGCCTCGCTAACGCCGGGATGTTCGAGCAATGCGTGCTCAATTTCGCCCAATTCGATACGATGACCCCGAATTTTGACCTGAAAATCGACACGGCCCAGAAACTCGATATTGCCTTCCGCCAGCCACCGGCCCAGGTCGCCGGTTCGATACAGGCGAGCATCTGTTTTCGTATCGAAGGGGTCGGGGATGAATGCGTCCGCCGTTCGCTCTGGGTCTCGCAGATAGCCGCGTCCAACGCCCACGCCGCCCACGTAGATCTCGCCAGGGATGCCGATCGGGGTCGGTTGCAAATGCTCGTCGAGCACATAGATTCGCATGTTGTCCACGGGCCGCCCGATCGGTAGATTGGCCATCTGCGGCTGCGGCGGCCCCGAGATGATATAGTGGGTCACATCGTCCGAGCATTCGGTGGGGCCATAGGCGTTCATCAATTTTAGATGAGGATAGCGAAGCAGCCAGGCTCGCGCCAGACCTGGGGGCATAGCCTCACCGGTGGGAATCAGCCAGCGCAATCCGGCCACTGACGACTTGCTGTCCGCCACATCGAGCATGGCCTGCAAGAGCGACGGCACAGCTTCGAATATGGTCACACCGTCGCTCTCGACATGATCGAGCAATGCCGAAGGGTCGAAGGCGATCTCGTCGGCGTACACGCGCGTTTGCGCCCCTACCAGCAGCGCCACCAGGAATTGCCAGATGGAGATATCGAAACTCTGCGGGCTGTTTTGGGCGACTTTATCGCCACTCGTCAGCTCCAGGTCATGCACCTTGGCGAACAGGTGATTGAGCATGCCCCGATGTTCAATCATTGCCCCTTTAGGGACGCCCGTCGAACCCGACGTATAGAGCACGTAGGCCAGGTCGATGGGCGATGAAAGGGGATCGAGATTGTCGTCGGCGTGTTCCTCCGCCAGCAGCGCTTCGAGGTCCAGGCAGACGATTGCGTTCGCCTGTCCCGTGTCGATGGCGGATTTCGCCAGGTCTGCGTGCATGGGCGATGCGAGCAAGACTTCCGCTCCGCTTTGTTTCAGCATTTGTCTCACGCGCAAGGGGGGCAGACGAGGGTCGATGGGCAGGTAGACGCCGCCTGCTTTCCAGATTGCCAGCATCGTCACAAGAAAGTTTGAATTCCGGTCGGCCAGCAAAGGCACAATCTGTTGCGAAACGATGCCATGAGCGACCAGGGCGCGAGCCAGGCGATTGGCGCGGCGGTTGAGTTCACCATAGCTGAGCCGTTGACCGCCGTCATCGACTGCGGGCGCATGCCGATTGGATTCCGCCTGTTCTTCGAAAAGCTGCACGAAGGTCAGATGATCGGGAATCGGGCGCGCGGTTGCGTTCCAGCCTACGAGTATTTGCTGGCGTTCGCTTTCGCTCATCAGCGGCAACGCATCGATGGGCGTATCCGGGTCTTCCAGCGCCGCATCGAGCAGGATGTGCAGGTGCTCCAACATGCGCTGAATGGTATCGGCATTAAAGAGGGTAGACTTGTAACGGATGTCGATTTGCAGACCATGCGGTTGCGGTCTGCCAGCAATCAACATATCGTACTCGGCTGTTCCCCTGTTTACCGCAATCCGTTGATACTCGACATCGGGCAGAAGACGAGGCGAGCTCGGCGTGTTGAGAAAGTCGAGAAGAATCTCCACCAACGGCGATTCGCTCAGGGTTCGCTCCGGCTGCACTTCGGCCACGATCTGCTCAAAGGGCGCATCCTGATTGGCAAAGGCGTCCAAAGCAACCTGGCGAACGCGTGCCAGGAACTGGCGAAAGGTGGGGTTTCCACCGGCATCCACGCGAAAAACCAGCGTATTGATAAATGCGCCGATGAGATTCTCCAATTCGACCCGGTTGCGGCCGGCGTTGATGACGCCGACCACGAGGTCATTCTGCCTGCTATAGCGATGAAAAAGGGCCAGGAATGCGGTAGCCGCCACAATAAACTGCGTCGCTTTTTCGGTTTGACCCAACTCCTTCATCCTTTGGATTTGCGCCAATGAGATGTGGGTTGAATCTGTACCGCCGCGATGGTTTTGAGTGGCGCTACGGGGCGAATCGGTGGGGAGAGTGAGCATCGGCAGTGGCGGGCTGAGTTGTTGCCGCCAATAAGCCAATTGCTTTTGAAACCCCTCGGTTTGCGCCTGCTGGCGTTGCCAGACGGCAAAATCAGCGTATTCGATCGGCAATTCCGGCAACTGCGAGATTGCTTCACCCTCTGTGGCGCCGTGGCGAATTGCGTCATAGAGTTTCACCAATTCTCGATAGAGAATACCGGATGACCAAAAGTCGGTGGCGATATGATGGTGAATTTCGCAGAAAACGTAATCATTTTCCGCTAAAGTATATAGGGAAGCGCGCAGCGATAATTCATTTGCCAGGTCGAATCTCCGATGAGCTTCACTTAGAAGATGCTCCTGCATGATCTGTTCGGGGTTTTCGGTATTTGGAATGATTCGGCTCAGATCATGTTGCTGGATTGCGAACGACCAGTCCTTTAAAATAACCTGTTCAAGTTCGCCGTGCGCATTGGTGCGATAGACCGTACGCAAAACAGCATGGCGAATGATTAATGCCCGAAGCGCTCCTTCCAGTGCCCGAACATCCAACTCACCCTTGATGCGAGCCGCCGAAACATTATTGAAAAGGGATTTGTCCTCTTCCAATTCATGTATAAACCAAAATCGCTGCTGACCAAATGAGAGAGGCGCTGATTCGTCTGGCGATCGTCGCGGAATGGTTGTTTTCGTCTGAGTCTGCCGCAGACGTTTTTCCAGCAGTGCGAGTTGCTGAGGCGTCAGATTGGCTATGCGCTGTTCCAGTGTAGTCATTGGCTCTGTGAGTAGCGATTCTTATTATCGGGGTCAGCAACGGCCTCGATCTCATCGAGAAGTTGGGACAATAATGATGACTGGGCATCTGATTCGGGTGAATGGGAGATGGCGGCGGCAAGGCTTGCTGGCGTGCCGTTGTCGACCAGATGCCGGAAGGGCAGATCGACGCCCATCGCCTGGTTGATGCGGGCCAGGATACGGGCGGCCAGGATGGAGTTTCCGCCCAGGTCGAGGAAATTGTCGTCGATGCCGATGCGGTCGAGTCCCAGCACATCCGCCCAGATGCCGGCAATGAGAGCCTGGATTGGGGTTTCGGGCGGGCGGTAAGGGGTAGAGAGGTCTGGCCGGATTCCGGCAATCTGGCGTTCGACAAGCGCCCGGCGGTCGGGTTTGCCGCTTGTGGTCAGGGGCAATGCATCCAGGAAAACAAAGGCGGATGGGATTGCGTAGTCGGGCAGGCGTGAGCGAAGCTCCATACGCAGAATGTCGGGTTGTTTCTGGGCGCTATCGCGTGTGACGACGTACGCCACGAGCCGGGGTTCGGCATCGGCCCCGGGAGAGGCTACCACGACTGCCTCTCTTACGTCTGCCAGTTGGCGCAGGGCGGATTCGACAGCGGCCAGTTCCACGCGATAACCCCGGATTTTGACCATGAAGTCCATGCGACCCAAAAGTTCGATCAAACCATCCGAGTGCATTCTCGCCAGGTCGCCGGTGCGCACGACCATTTGACCAGGGTTGAGCGGGTCGGCAATGAAGCGCTCCCGATCAAGCTCTGGTCTGCGCCAGTAGCCCAGGGCTATGAATGGACTGTGCACATACATCTCGCCTGCTTCGCCCGCTGGCGCCACCTGGCCTTCCTCATCCCGAATACTGATCACCACCTTCTTGTTGACATAGCCCACTGGCACTGTTTCGGTGGTAATTTCGCTGGCAGGATCGATGACATAGCGCGTGAGAAGACCGCCAGTCTCGGTGCCGGCTAACCGGTTGATCAGCATGCAGGATGGCGGAAAGTTGCGACTGAAGCGTTGAACGTCGTCTTTGCGCACGGCCTGACCTGCCAGAATAACGGCGCGCAGATCGGGAAATGTTTCGCTGGAACCGAGCGAATCTGTCAGCGCTCGAAACAGGGTTACGGGCGGGTGCAGCAACGTGATACGAGAACTGCGCAGCCAGTCAGCCAAAGCCTGCAAGCTGTTTTCCAGTGGATCAAAAAGCCAGAGCGAGCAACCGTTGAGAATCGAGCCGAACAGGTCGCTGACGCCGCCGCCAGCGGATGGGTGATAGATCTGGGCAAAATGGTCATCAAACTTGATGTTGAACTGTTGCGCCTGTATCCAGCCACTGTAAACACTCCCTAACTGCCGCTGGAGGACGCCTTTGGGTTTACCCGTGGAGCCGCTTGTGTAAAGCAGGATGGCAGGGGCGTCCGGGCCGAGTCGTACCGGTTCCAGATAGCCGTGATCATCTCGCAGCGTCTCCACGTCCACAACAGGAATTTTCCCCCGCGCGGCAGCCCTGGCGTATGCAAGTTGTTGCCTGTCGGTGAGGATAAGTCCGGCTTCGGCATCATCAAGTTGTACGGCCAGGTCAGTGACGCTTGCCCGGTGGTCCAGGGGTGTGTAGCACTTGCCAGCCAGGAGTGCGCCGAATGTGGCCCCCACGTAGGTGTGCCTGAGTCCAAATAGGGTTGCTATGTGCGCTGCGTCGGGCGCATGGTTCAGTACATAGCGACCGACCTCGCTTGCCCAGGTGCAAAGCTCGCCATAGCTGAGTGTGGTCTCGCCGTCGATCACAGCCGGCGCATCCGGGTTATACAACGCTACCCGAACGAAGCGCTCGGCAATCGAACGAGACAGGTCTGAGTGGTCATAAGTGAGAGGAACCCGGTCTGATATCATTGTTCTGCCGCCCACTCGACATAACTGGCGTCATACAATTCTTCGACAGGGACGATGGCGTCGATCAGGTTCCGATCCAGCGCCCACTGTTGAAAAGTCATGACTGTCTCGGTGTTGAGTGCGCCGTCTGCAGGGATGGTGGGCCAACAGATGCGCTCCAACAAATCACGGTCAAGCTCGGTGTATTTCTGCAGGATGTCGAGATTACGGGCTGTTTTACCCTCGTTGAATTGCTTAACGCCCTGCAAATAGGCGGCCATGAAGCGTCGTCCCACATCTGGTCGTTCGACCAACAGATCTGGCCCATACATGATCACAGCGAATTCCAGGCCGGGAATCACATCTTTGGCGGCGGCAAGCAATTCTACGTCACCGCCATCCAGTAATCTGGTTAACCAGGGTTCGGATGTATGAACCAGGTCCATGGCGTTGCCAGCCAGCGCCTCGGCGAGGGCTGGCGGCGGCAGATCTTCGATTTTGGCATCGCCAAGTGAATCGCTATAACCATTCAACCAGACGTCTGTGTAAAACCCTTCTGTTCCAGCCGGATTGGTCGCCACTCTTAACTGTTCGTCAGCAGTTTTGCTCGACAAATCAAAACCCTGCCTGCCAATAAGCCCGGAATAAACGCAGTCGTTATTGTCGAATCGTACGATGCTGCCGACGATCTGCGTGCGTCCGCCGCGTGCAACCGCATTGATCACCCCGGCGTTCAAGGTAGGCATATTAATGTCGATATCACCCTGTAGCAGAGCTGGCAAAGCTTCCTGGCCAGAACTGAGCTGGATGTACTCCATCTCGATATTCCGATCCTGGAAGTAGCCCTCCTCCTCTGCGATAAACAGCGGCGCAAATGCCAGGTAGGGAAGCAATACCGCCTTGACTCTATCGGGGTCGGCGGGTTCGGCGACGGGCGGCGCGCAGGCGGCTAGTAGGACGAGTAACAACAGTATTGATAAAACCCGAGCATATTTGTGAAGATAATAATACATTTGCGTGTTGTAATGATCGCTGAGCATTGAATATGATGAAAGGCGAACGGTGGGCGCTGATTACCCGTTTCCGCTTACTTGCCATAAACCGTCAGCTTCAAGTTCATCGAGGATGCTGGATAAGGCGGCCAACTGGAACCCTGCCATTGGTTCGTACTCGATGCGTTTAGCCAGAACAGCTATGGTTCCTGACTCGGCCAGCAAGGGGAATGGTAAATCGACGCCCAAAGCCTGGTTGACCCGGGCAAGAATACGAGCCGCCTTGATGGAATCGCCGCCAAGACCAATGAAATCATCGTCTATGCCAACGCCTTCCATTCCAAGAACATCAGCCCAGATGCCCGCAATGATTGCTTCGAGCGGTGTTTCAGGTGATCGATAAGGTTTTTGAACATCAGAGCGGGTTATTAGCGTCGGCAGGGCGGCCAGCGCCAAGCGGTCGACTTTTCCGTTGGCAGTCAATGGCAAAGCTTCGAGATAGATGAACAATGTGGGGATCATGTAATCAGGTACATGCTCTCTCAAGAATTGACGAAGTGCAGTTGACTTCTCAGGCTCGTGAGACACAACATAGGCGGCCAATTCTCTTTCGGCATCAGGCAGACTTTTGGCGACGACGGCTACGTCGATGACGCCAGGGGCATTCCGAAGAACCCTTTCCACAGCTTCCGTCTCGACGCGAAATCCACGAATTTTGACCGCATTGTCCTTTCGACCAAGATGTTCGAGCATGCCGTTGGGTTGAAAGCGTCCCAGATCGCCGGTCAGGTAGATGCGTTGGCTAGGTACATCAGGATCCGTGAGGAATTTCTGCGCGGTGATCTCAGGTTGACGCCAGTAGCCGGGAGCGAGATACCTGCTGCGAACGATTATCTCTCCGATATCGCCTGTGGGAACGACCTCTCGGCGATCATTAACCACGGAAACGTCGTAGCCCGAACATGGATAGCCTGCCGGTATTTGCCCTTCCTCGATTGGATCGTGACGTGTCAGTTGCAGACTCGTGACGGCGCCCGCTTCAGTCAGGGCAAGACGATGTACTACGCTGCAACTCGCATTCACATAGCGCCATACTCGCTCGATATCAGATCGAGTAACAGGTTCGCCACCCAAAATGATAAGACGTATGGTTTCGAGTTGACTTGCCAGAGACTCATCCATGGTATGGTCAAGAAAATCCAGACAAGCGCGTAGATAAGTCGGGGACAGTCCAGCAACCGAGAGCTTGTGCTTACGTATTTGTTCCAGGAAGGCGTCGGGCGATACCGCCGCACCATTCAGTGGCAATAGTGTTGCGCCGTTGAGCAACGCCATAAACAGATAAGAGCTGGAAGCGCCAAAGGCGGCATGATAAAACAGATTGCAGCGATCTTCCGGTTGGATGCCATAATCAAGCCCTTCAGTGTATGCTGAGTGAAGCACTCGACGATGGGTACGCATGACGCCTTTGGGCTTACCTGTAGTGCCGGAGGTGAAGAAGACGCCCATCAGGTCATCCGGAGCGACCCTGCAATCGGGACGCTTGCCTGACGCGTGCAAGTCGATGCTATCAATGTTCAACACCTGCGGCAGGGGGGGCGATGAAATCGTGCGCGTTCCAACAATGGAACCCGCCAACGACAAATGTTCATTGTCAGTGACGATCAAATCGGTCTCAGAAAAACCGATCAGTTCCCTCAAATAGTCGGGTGAGGAAGTAGCTCTGAGGGCGGTGTAAAATCTCCCCGCCTTCAGAACTGCCATAATCGCCACAATGACTTGATGCTCCTGGTCCAACAGAAGCGCTACCGGTACATGCGGGTCATGTGTGTGCGAAAGAATCGCATGCGCCAGTTGATTGGCTTGCTGGTCGAGCTGGCGATAAGTGAGCGATATCGCGTCCGTGCGTATTGCTGCCCGCTCCGGCGCCAGGCGTGCAACCGTTTCGAAACGGTCGGGAATCGATGAATTCACTTCGTCTGGCTCAAAGACTAACGATTGGTCGTTCGTTTTCATGGTTCTAACGATCTGCTTGTTCTGCAAAAGCTGGGTCCCAAAAATCTTTCGCATCCACCTTCTGATCCAGATACCCTTTTCCGATGAGCCAGTCCTGAAATTCCAGCAAGCTGTCCACATTGATCATCCCGTCAGACCGGATTGAGGGCCAACAGGCTTCTCGCAGTAAATCCGGATCGAGTTCAGTAGTCTGGGCGATCATCTCAATATTGCGGTCCGTTTTACCCTCATTATATTGGCGCACGCCTCGCAAATACGCACGTATGAGTCGTTCGCCGGTATCTCGATCCTTTTCCAACAAATTCGGCCCGAAAACCAATAAAGCAAACTGAAAATCTGGCGACACATCCTTCGCCCCTTTCCACAGCGCCACAGATTCGTCTTGCATGAGCCGGGTCAGCCACGGTTCGGTGGCATGTACCAGATTTACGCTCCCATTCTGCAAGGCTTCTGCAAGAACAGGGGGTGGTAAATCCTCAACGGTGACATCGCCAAGCGTCAGTCCATAATTCTGGAGTGTGCGCTCGATATAGAAGCCCTCTGTCGCCACCGGATCACCTGCGATGCGCCAATCTCTAAGCGCCTGAGGATGAACAAGCGCATCTCCTACAATAGCCTCTGATCGCAAAACAAGCCCGCTGTAATCGCAATTGTCCGCAGCCCATGATCCACGATCCGCCACAATCTTGAGCGAGGCGTCGTCAGCGAAGGCGTTGAACCATCCAGCGCCTGGAATCGCTCCTGCCGCATCGATATCGCCTTGAATGAGTGCTGGAATGGCGGCGCTTGTTTTATCTAGATGAACGATTTCGATCTCTAGCCCTTCATCACGAAAAAATCCTTCCTCAATCGCAATGAAAAATGGGGCATAACTGAGGAAAGGCGATATAGCCAGGCGAACTTTTTTCAGAGACGTCGGTGTGGAGATAGGGGCATTCTCGGCAATATCGACCGAAGTAGTCGGGACTGGAAGTGTGCAGGCGGATAATAATGTCAATAAAGCCAGGGCGATAGACGCCACGAAGCGACAGTAAAACGAATTCTTCATCATCCTGAATGCTCTCTCCAGATTATCCGTAATTTCTCATTGGCAACAAGTATAGTTTCAACTTTCGGCAGCGCTCTGCCAGGGCGCCATGCGTCGGGCGATTACCTGCAATCCCCAATTGAACACAATCCCCAACAGCGCCACGATTGCCAGCGCTGCATAGAGGTCCTCTGTGCGCAGGGTTTCCCACGCCAGCCAGATGGTAGCCCCCAACCCTTCCCTGGCAGTCAACAGCTCGACAGCGATCGTGATGACGAGGGCGGTATTCAACGCCAGCCGTGCCCCGGCCAGAATCATGGGCAGGCTGCCGGGAATGATGATGCGGCGGAAGATCATGCGGCGATTCGCTTCGTAATTTGCCGCCACCTCGTAATAGATGGGCGATATCTGACGCACCCCGGTCATGGTATTGATGAACATGGGGAAGAAACAGGCAATCGCTACCAGCACGATTTTCGATTGCTCGCCGATGCCAAAGATAATGAGTATTAAGGGCAGGATGGCAATCTTGGGGATGGGATGGATAGCGGCGATGAGCGGATCCGCCACTGTTCGTAACTTTCTCGACCAGCCCATGAGCAACCCCAGCGCCAGACCGACGCCCCCGCCAATCAACATGCCGCCCAACAGACGGCTGAGCGTGAGGCTGAGATCAGTGAATAATTCGCCCGAGATCAGGTATTCACCCAGGGTGCGAAGCGTTACCGAGGGCGCGGGAAAGAACAGGCTTGAAACCAGTCCCAGCCGGGCGGCCGCCTCCCAAATCAGGAAGAAGCCGATCACTATCAGGGCGATTGCCAGCCTTTCTGGAGAGGGGTGTTTTATCAGTGGACGGACGGTTGCAGATTCGGAGAGAGACCCCTCCGCACTTCGTCCTCCAACATCCTCCAAATACTCCATTTAATCTCCTTTACTCTCGGTTCATCGCTGGCTGCCAGGGTTCGGGGTCGTTCCAAAGGGATGGTGATATCAGCCCGAATTCGACCGGGTCGCCCTGTCATTACCAGCACCCTATCGCCTAGAAGTATCGCCTCTTCGATGTCGTGCGTGACATAAACCACTGTTTTGCGCTGTTCTTTCCAGATATTCAGTAATTCCTCTTGGAGGATGAGACGCGTTTGGGCGTCGAGTGCGGCCAGGGGTTCGTCCATCAAGAGAATGTCGGGGTCAGCAAGAAAGGCGCGGGCGATGGCGGCGCGCTGCCGCATTCCGCCTGAAAGCTGGTGAGGGTAATTGTGCGAAAACCCTTCCAGTCCCACCTTTTGCAAAAAGGCCATTGCCCTTTGGTGTCGCTCACGTTGATTGATTCCCTGAGCCTCCAGTCCAAAGGCCACGTTGTCGATGATTGTCAACCAGGGGAATAACCCTTGCTCCTGAAATACCATGCCGCTGCGCAGCCGATCCCCTGGCGTCACGTCATCGAAGTCAATCGAACCGATTGTTGGTGAGGTCAGTCCGGCGATGAGACGTAGCAGGGTCGATTTGCCGCAACCGCTGGGACCAACGATGCAAATGAAAGTTTCGGCAGGCGCGCTCAAACTTACATTCTCCAAAGCGACAATGGTCTGTTGTTTGACAATGAATGTTTTGCCCAGTTGTTGGCAGCGAAAACTGCCACGGGATGTGCGTGATGATGTGGGAGCCATCGACTGAATTGACTCAAGTGTATGAATGTGATGTCTGCCTCAATGCAGACGTGATTCTAAACTAGCCTTTGACGGTTGGCAAAGCGTTTTTCAGGATACCAACCTGAAGTCACAACGAGAACAGTGGTTTTTTCCTTGACGACGGACGATAGAACTCGTTCTGTCAGTGCGTCCGCCACCGTCCATCATCAATGGTCTATCGTCAACGGCTGGTCGAATGCAGCGGTCTCAAATTGACGTCAGTTCAGACTCAGACGCCCCGGCGGATCGCCGAACTGCCAAAACGGTTGCGGAGATCGTCCAGCGTATCTTGCAGACGCCGATCTTGCTCCGATTCCGTATCCCATAACGAAAGCTGGCGATACCCTTCGTTCAGACTGCTGACGCCTACGCCAAGCAAACGCACGGGCTGGCCCGACCGCCAATTCTGCTCGAATAGCTTTTGGACGACATCGATGATCGTTTTATCCTGATCGGTCGGTTGGGGCAGCGTGGTCTGCCGGGTGATGGTGGTGAAATCGGGCCAGCGTAGCTTCAGCTTGACTGTGCCGCCTGCCAATCCCTGTCGTCGCAGACTACGGCCCACGCCTTCGGCCAATCGCCGCAAAATCCGGCGCAGTTCCTCGCCATCGGCGACATCCTGGGCGAATGTCACCTCTTTGCTGATCGATTTGGCTTCATGTTCGGTGACGATAGGCCGGTCATCGATGCCACGCGCACGGATTGCCAGGTCATGCCCGTGTTTGCCAAAGCGCCGCACCAAATCCTGTTCCGGCCATCCGGCGATATCCCCGATGGTGTGGATATCGAGTGCAGCCAGGCGCTCCGCCGTTTTCGGTCCCACGCCCCACAGCGCTCGTACCGGCAGTTTCGCCAGAAAGGCAGCTTCCTCCCCCGGCGGCACGGCCATGATGGCGTTCGGCGGTTCGCCTTTTTGCGCCTGGCTCTTGCCTACATCGTTGGCGATTTTGGCGACAAGTTTGTTGCTGGCGACTCCCAGCGAACAGGGCAGGCCCAATTCTGTGCGGATTGCGTGCTGCAAATCACGGGCGATGTCTTCACCCGCCGCCGCCAGGTCGCTCACGTCGAGAAAGGCTTCATCGATGGAAATCTGTTCCACCAGCGGCGTCAACTGCTGCAATTGCGCCATCACTTTTTGCGAAACCCGGCCGTATTCGCCATGACGGGCGGGCACGACGAGCAGGTCGGGGCAGCGCCGCAACGCCTGCGACATAGGCATGGCCGAGTGTACGCCGAACCGGCGCGCGGCATAGGAGCAAGACGCGACAACCCCACGCTCATCAGGTTTGCCGCCAACGGCGAATGCTTTACCAATGAGCGCGGGGTCGTGTTGTTCTTCAACAGCGCAGAAGAAGGCGTCGAGGTCAAGATGGAGGATCTTGCGAATCGCCAAATCGGCTATTTCCCATTGCGACTTGCCGCGCCCACAATCCAGGCTTCCACCATATCTTGTTCCGCTTCGGTCAGTTCCAGTTCGACATCCTCACACCGGGCCAGCACGCTGTTTGCGAAAATGCGCGCCAGTTGCGAGGCGTTCTCTCGCTTGCTGAAGCGGTGTCCTTTATAGATGATGCCTTTCAGCACGAAAGAGACGTTCGCCCGTGAAATCGATTCGCCCTGCTCAATCACCCGGTCTCGCACCGATTTCGAGGTGCGAGTGAGGTTATAAGGCTGGTGGCGTAATTCCTCGGCGATGGCGGTAAAAAGCAGGCCATACTGGGCGGGGGTCAGGTCCGGCGTGCCGGTCGCCTGATGGATGCGGCTGACCAGGGTGTGCCATTCGGGCGGCATGACCTCCGTCTTTTCTTGCTCGACCGGGGATTCCGTGGGTAACTCATGGCGTTTGGGGTCATAAAGATAGCCGGGCGAGGGCGTGGTGGCTATCTCAAAGTCGAGATTTTCCTCGCTCTGCAGGAGTTCTTTGAATGTGCCCGCACCGGCCCAGCGCGTCTCCATCACCTGAGGGCCAAAGCTGGCGATGATTTCATGGGCGGCCTTTGCCATCAGAATTGGCTCGCTCGCCGCCGCAACCATCTGCCGCACGCGCTGTACGATATCCTGGCGCAAGCGGTCGTCCCGGGCGGCGCTGCCGTTGCGAGCGGCGGCTCGTTCCTGGGATGGCGTGCGTCGTTTGGGCACGCTGACGGTCACACGCCACGGGTCGCCCTCGGTGATGCGCAGGGCGGGATGACGCCGCGCCAGGTCGACGGTCAGCGCCCGTAGCGAAAAGAATCCCAGCCAGTTGCTATCACGCCGGAATTCGGGAAAGTTCAGGTAAAGCTTGGGCAGGTCGGTGGCCAGGATTTCGCCATCGGCGCTGGCCTCGGCATAGAGCTTGGCCGCCATTGCCTCCAGCACTTCGTCGGGCGTAGCTGAGACAGGGCCAACGGTGCTCTGTCGGTCCAGATCGGCGGACATGCCCAGGGCGTATTCGATGAAATCATCTTCCTGGATGACCAGATTGCAGGCGGCTTTATAGGCTTCGGAGGCAGGGCCTGCCGCCAGAATGGCCGTGTCACGGGCATAGGCGCGCAGCCTCAGCAAAACCGGCGTGAAGTCAGCGTCGCCTGAGAGGATGACGAATTCGTCGAAGTTAGTCTTGTGCTCAAGCGCATCGATGATATCCATCACCATGTAAATGTCAGCGCTGTTTTTCCCCTGTGATGTCAGCGACGGGCAATCAATGACGTTGAATGCCGCCCGCGTGAAATTGGGGCGATAACGATGAAAGTCGCGCGGATTCAGATAGCAGCGTCGGATGAGCAAGTCTCGTTTTTGCAATGAATCGGCATCTGAGTCCTCATCCTTGGGCATCCCGCTTTCCATCCAGCTAATCCAGCGGGCGGGGTCATTGGCGAATCGCTCGGCTGCCGCTTCATCGAGCTGTTTGAGGCCGAGATAGATGTTGTCGAAATCCACAAAGAGCGCGGATCGACGGCGTTTTTCGTTTGTTTCAGTTTCCATAAAATGATAATCCTGTGAACCGTCAGGCTGATCAGACCAGACGCATGCTGACCACAAGGAGTGGCGGGATGTCGTGGAAATGCGACCACGACATAGGCCGGTTATGGTCGATGCCAGGAGCAAATGCTGGCTCCTCGAAACCATCGAGCACAAAGCCCTTCGCCAGGAAGGTGTTCAGCAAGAGGCTGATAGGACGGTGATAATAAGTGTGCGGTACAGGTTGGCCGATGATGCCAATCCCCCGCCGGGCAGTCGGTTGGAGATAACTTTCGGTTTTGATGGCATAGCTCAAAACCAAATCCCCTTCCCGTTGAATTTCTTCTACAATCTTACTCCCCCCGGTGGAATTAAAGCAAGGATGGCTGACCGACCAGACGAAGCGACCGCCCGGTTTGAGCAACCTGGTGAGGGTGGCTGCGATCGGTTCGATATCTGAGATGTCCATCAAGGCCATGGTACAAACGGCGGCGTCGAAAGCGAATTCGCCCAGGGATAACAACCATTCCGTATCGGTGACGTCGCCCACGTGATATTCGATGCTGCCCACGTCCGGGACGCCATAGCCACGCGCCCGGTCGATGAATGTGGCGCTGCCGTCGAAGGCCGTGACCGCTGCCCCCATCCCGGCCAGACGCCGCGCAAACTGGCCGTTGCCGCAGGCGATGTCCAACACTCGCTCGCCCGGCTGGAGCTTCAACAATCGTTCGGCCGCTGGCCCCACCAGCGTGCGGTGAAAGCGATTTCCTTCCGGCCCGATCGTGTCATCCCAAAACCCGGCGATCTCGTCCCAGGCGTCGATGCTGTCACCAATATTTCTAGCCATTACAAACACATATGCTGTTCAAGCCGCCATTTGCAGTGCAGCAGTAATGGGCAGATCGAAGATGCTCTTGCGCAGCAATCTTGTTGAGAAGTACAGGATTTCGAGATTCTCGATATCGCCTGTGACTGGATTCAGGCGAGCGATGACATCGTCGTCAAGTTCGATTGATTCTTGTTCCGAGTAAGGTGGATGCGTATCGATGTAAAGGATATCTGCTTCTCGATCATAATTGAAGCTTAGTCGCTCTGCCATTCAATTTCACCTCCGCTTATTCTGCGGGAAAGGTATGCTGTGATAATCCAGTGGCGTTCGCCATAACCATTGCCGCTGACGACGATAACAACCACGTGTTTTCCGCGGTGCACAGTCTCGAACCAGCGACTAAACTGGAGCGCATTCGGAAACCTATGGCTTCGTCGGATTAAATCCGGTTCGGCAAGTGTGGCCGCAATAGCATCCAGATGATCTGGCAATAGATCGGGATGTCTCAGTGCTATGTGATCCTGGCGTTCATCGGTCAACTCTACTTGTTCCGATAAATATGGACAGTCGAAGTGTATCATAGCTGATGTCCAAGTTACAGGTCAGATTTATCGCCGAGGCGCAATGCAGTGCGTTATCGCCGCTTGACGCCAACGACCACTTCGGCTCCTTCCACGGAGTGAGTTTCTGTATAGGCGTCGGCTGGCGGTTTGCCAGAGCCGAGTTCATCGCTCAGGGTCTCAGTGGCGATGTAATCATGCCAGTCGGCCAGCACCTGCGCCAGCTCAGCGTCATCGGTTGCATACCAGGTTTGAATGCGATCCTCGATATTGAATTCGGCATTCTTGCGCATGGTCTGGATGCGGCGCACCACCTCACGGGCAAAACCCTCAGCTTTCAAGTCGGGCGTGATGGTCGAGTCGATAGCGACGGTCAGCACCTTGTCGGCGACGACTGCCAGACCTTCCGCCGGATCGGTCTGCACCAACACTTCCTCCGACAAGAGTTCCACAACCTCGCCGTCGATCGTGATCTCGACCGGCTGCCCGCTCTCGACCTGCCGGGCTACGGTTGCCGCCGAAAGCGCTTCCAATGCTGTGCGCGCTTTGGGGAAATCTCGGCCCAGCTTGGGACCAAGCAGGCGGTTGTTGGGCAGGATGCGATACGAGACCAGAGCGCCGGGGTCGGTCACGAACTCAATCGCTTTGACGTTGAGTTCATCCGCCACAATCTCAATGAGTTCGGCGCTGAGATCAGACCGTCCTTCCTGCACGTGAACCAGGGCCTTGGCGAGCGGCTGTCGCACCCGCAGATTGGCTCCGCTGCGAGCGCTCAGCCCCAGGCTGGTGATGCGGCGGGCCAGGCTCATCTGGTCGAGCAGGCTCTGGTCGATGGCCGATGGGTCGGTTTTGGGCCAGTCGGTGTGGTGAATGCTGAGGCGGGCGTCGGGCTGCACGTTGCGCACCAGGTTTTGGTACATGGTTTCCGGCGCAAAGGGCATGATCGGTGCAATCGTGCGGATTAATTTGACCAGCGTGTGATAGAGCGTGGCATAGGCTTGCTCCTTGTCGGCGTCGGCTTCGCCCTTCCAGAATCGGCGGCGGCTGCGGCGCACATACCAGTTGGTCAGGTCTTCTAGCAATCCCTCTACCGCCAGCGTGGCGGTGAACGCATCCGAATTGGTGAGGCCATCACTCACGCGAGCGACGACCTGATTCAGACGGGCCAATATCCAGCGGTCGAGGGGATTCGAGACAACCGGGGTGCGGCCTTCTGGTTGAGCCGGATCGAAGGCTGCCGTGGCGGGCTGCCAGCCATCCAGCTTGGCGTAAGTGACGAAGAAGTTGTACACATTCCACAACGGAATGAGCACCCGCCGCCGGGCGTCGTCGGCGCGATGGTAGCCAAACAGCAGATTGTTTTCCGGCTTCTGCGAGGAATACAGCCAGCGCATCGTGTCCACGCCCATGCGGTCGGCGGCTTCGTTGAACTCGATCGAATTCCCCCAGCTTTTGTGCATCTCTCGGCCATCTTCGGCCAGCAAAGACGCATAGCCGAACAACTGGCGGAATGGCGCAGCTTCGGCGATGACGGTGGACATGGCGAGCAGGCTGTAAAACCAGTTGCGGAATTGGCCGGGGAAGCTTTCGCTGATCCAGTGGGCGGGGAACCATTTGCGCCAGAATTCGGGATTGCGACGATATTGCAGGGTGCTGAAACTGACGATGCCGGCGTCCAGCCAGGGGTTGCCGACGTCGGCGATGCGATGCATCAGACCGCCGCACGATTCGCATTGTAGTTTGACGGCATCGACATAGGGACGATGCGGCGTGTGGCCTTTGAATTCATCCCATCCCCGCACAGCCCTGGCTTCAAGCTCGATCTCATCCCCGACGACATGGTAATCGCCGCAGTCCTCGCACACCCAAAAAGGCAGGGCGAGACCCCAATATCGCTTCTTGGAGATCATCCAGTCGTGCATGTTACGCAGCCAGTCCAGCTCGCGGGCGTGGCCGAACTCGGGAATCCAACGGGCATCGTCCACCACATCCATGATCTGATAGCGCAGGCTGCGCGCTTTTTCCTCGGCGGTAACTTCCTCTCTGGGCTTGTCATAAAGCTCGCCCATGCTGATGAACCACTCATCCACCAGCCGGAACACGAGTTCGGTGGCGCAACGCCAACAGGTCGGGTAACGATGGCTGTACGGCTCAATCTGATAGATGACGCCCTTCTTCTCAAGGTCTTCGAAGATGGGATCGGCGACATCAGAGACATGCATACCGGCCAGCCAGCCATAGCCATCGACAAAGTCGCTTTCATCATTGAGCGGAGCCAGCACCGGAAAGTTGTGCTGCTTGCCCAGGTCGAAGTCCTCAGCCCCGCAGCCGGGTGCAATGTGGACAATGCCCGTACCCTCGCTCTCGCCCACGCCATCCCAGGCGATGACCTGATGCGTGGCAGCGGCGGTGGCTCCGTTCCCCAGATCGAGATGAGAAAGCGGATGGAATCCGCCGGGCGTTTGGGCAGCGGGCAGGTCGTCGAAGGGACCGTCGTACGTCCAACCGACCATATCCCGACCCTTGATCTGACCCAGGACTTCGAACTTGCCCCGCAGCATGTGCAGCGTACCTTTGGACAGATACAACACGTGCTCGCCGTTACGCACTTTCACATAATCGAGGTCAGCGCCCACGGCGGCGGCCACATTGCTGGTTAGCGTCCACGGCGTCGTCGTCCACACCAGCAGTGATTCGCCCGGCCGTTCCCGCAATGGGAAACGCAGTGTGACGCTGCGATGCGTGATCTCGCGATAGCCGTCGGTCACGATTTCGTGCTGGCTGATGGCGGTGGCGCAGCGCGGGCACCAGGGCATCACATCGGCCCCCTGATAAAGCCAGCCTTTCTCCCAGCATTTCTTGAGAAAGGTCCAGATCATGTAATTGTTTTCGGTAGCAAAGGTGTAATAGCTGCCGCCCATTTCCGGCATGCCCAGCCTTCCCACCAGATTTTCGACCGTGCCGGTGACCTGCCCTTCCGGGCCTTCCACGGTGAGCTCTTGCGTCGGGTCATTCAGCATCAAATCGGCGAACATTCGCAACTGGTCGGTGTCGTTCCAGTCCATCCAATAGCCCAGTCGGATCGATTGCTCGGTCTGCACGGCGGAATAGCGCAGCACACGCGCCTTGCAGCGGCGTACGAACGCTTCCAGGCCATAATCCTCAATATCCTTTTTGGACTTGAACCCGAACTCCTTTTCAACCTCGACCTCGACCCATAATCCCTGGCAATCGAAGCCTTGCTGGTAACGCAACTCGCGTCCCTGCATCGACCAGAAGCGGTTGGTAATGTCTTTATAAGTGCGACCCCAGCCGTGGTGCACGCCCATAGGGTTGTTCGCTGTGATGGGGCCATCGATGAAAGACCACGGCGGCGAACCCTTCCGAAGTGCCCGTAGCTTGTTGAACGCGTCTGATTGTTTCCAGAAGGCCAGCGTTTCATGTTCCTGGGCGACGAAATCTACGTCAGTGGGTACGTCTTGGAATGACATGGCAATAACTCCTTGATAAGCGATGGCGTAATGGAGTAATCAAGTGTCTCGGCGTATATGGGTTCACTTCATCACTCGTCACTTCATTACTCGTTACCCCATCACGTCACTTCGATATAAATGCGCTTGTTGATGGCGCCTTTGGACTTGTAATCGACAACTTGAATGCGCCCCACTTCGGAGGTGTTCCGCACGTGAGTTCCACCATCGGCCTGCAGGTCAAGCCCGACCAATTCCACTGTGCGGACTTCGGTGATGGCCGGGGGCAGTAGGTTGATTTTGGTGCGAATCAGATCGGGGATTTGGAAGGCCTGTTCACGAGGCAGGATTTGTACGCGCACCTCGCGGGCGGCGGCGACTTCGGCATTGCACTTCGCTTCGATTTCCGCCACAAGCTCTTTCTGCAGGCTGGCGAATTCAAAATCCATGCGGCCAGCGCCGGGTTCCATGTTCCCGCCGGTCACCTGCGCCCCATAGTCGCGCCAGACCACGCCGCAGAGGATGTGCATGGCTGTGTGGGTGCGCATCAGGGTGTATCGCCGCTCCCAATCGAGGACGGCGTGCAGGTCGTCGCCAGGGGCGGGCAGACTTCCCCCTTCAAGCCAGTGCCACACGGTATCGCCGTCTTTTTTCACTTTGGGGACGATACACTCGCCAAGCCAGCCGATGTCGTTGGGTTGCCCGCCGCCACCCGGATAGAATGCGGTGCGGTCGAGCGCTGCGCGACGTTGGTCGATATCGACATCG
>JAGFJG010000192.1 GCA_024102915.1 Caldilineales bacterium | reverse complement strand
ACACTGGATGAGTATGATAATATCTGTCATGAGCGGTGCGAAGCGGTGTCGGAAATCTTGCTCGGAAAGCGATTCCCTATCCTATTCGCCCGCTCTTTTCTTCGCTAATTTTGGCGAAGGTATTGATCAAGCAAGGGGATTTCATCTTTCAGGTCACTTTTGCCTGGGAAGGAGCCGTAGCATTGGCCTCTGAATCCGAAGATGGAATGTACGGCTCTACTCGATTCCCGACTTATCGAGTTGAGGAGAAAAAGTGCGATCCCAACTACCTGCTTCTCTATTTCAGAACACCTGTAGGTAGAGACCAGTTGGTACGAATTTCACCGGGTTCGGCTGGTCGTAATCGTGTTCTCAGCCTTAAGCGTATTCCCGAAGTGACCATCCCCCTCCCCCCGCTAGCCGAACAGCAGCGCATCGTCGCCCGCATCGACGCTCTGGCCGCGCGCATCGAGGAGGCGAAGGGGCTGCGGGCGGGCGCGCTGGCGGAGGTGGAAAAGCTAAAGGATCGTGCTCTATTTGAGACCATGAACCTTGCTGGGAAGACAATAATCAGTGACTTCGCAACTGTTCAAAGCGGATATGCTTTTAAGAGCCAATGGTATTCTGAAGGCGGAATCCGTCTAGTCCGTAATGCCAATATCGGACACGGGAATATTGACTGGACAGATGTGAAGTATCTTCCTGCAAGGCAGGCAAATGAATATGAGCGTTTCTCTCTCCGAGAAAATGACATACTGGTATCACTCGATCGCCCGATAATATCTACTGGTGTAAAAGTTGTTCAGGTTCAAAAACGGGATCTGCCAAGTCTACTTGTGCAGCGTGTAGGTAGAATACTGCTCAAAGGAAATGAAGTTTTACCTGAATACCTTTTCAGGTGGTTTCAATCACCACACTTCACAAACGCGATTGATCCGGGGCGCAGTCTCGGTGTGCCGCACATATCGCAGAAGAACATCCAACAGATTTCATTTGTTCCTCCAAACATAGACGAACAACGCCGCATCGTCGCCTACCTGGACGATCTGCAAGCGAAAGTGGACGCGGTGAAGCGTTTGCAGGCGGACACGCAGACGGAGTTGGAGGCGTTGCTGCCGTCTCTGCTGGACCGGGCGTTTCGGGGGGAGTTGTGATATAAAGGCGTGTAAGGAATCTTTTCAACTTGCGGCTGCACTCATCCAGAAACCAATCAAAAACCATGGCCGACATCTTGTTGACACAAGCCGAAGCAGATGCTTTGCTGGCACTCAAAAAGTATCGAATTGACGATACAATGTGGCCGTATCCTGGTCCTGGCGAGAAAATCATCGTACCTCTTGAATCGGCTGACAAAAAAGAGTCCTTTTTGTTGGATGTTAGTCGCGGGAGCATCAACCTTGCTAAAGGCACCTATCAGAATAGAGCGCGTAAGGTGATCGTTCTTGCAAGGCTTGATTTCAACGGGCCACCTCATAGAAATCCCGACGGAATTGATATTCCTTGCCCTCATCTTCATATCTACAGAGAAGGTTATGGCGATAAATGGGCGATTGTTCTTCCCGAAGGAAAATTCACAGACGAAACCGATCCCTGGGCCATGCTTCAAGACTTCATGAATTACTGTAACATTGAAGAAAAGCCCGACATTCAAAAAAGTTTGTTGGTATGATGGATGACATTAGGCAACTCATAGAACAATATACGTCTTGGTTGAATGACAGAACTCATCTCCGTCAAATTGAAGATTGGGTAGAAATAACCACGCCTTATCTTGATCGTCACAATGACGATCTACAGATTTTTGCAAAAAGCGGAGGTGGGCGAATAACGCTTTCTGATGATGGTTATATTATTCGCGATCTACGATTATCGGGTTGCGATTTAGACACCCCGAAGAGAAAACAGTTACTCAAGATAGCCTTGAACGGATTTGGAGTGCAATTAAAAGGCGATGTATTAACTGTTGACACGAATGCCAGTAATTTTTCGCAACAAAAACACAATTTGATCCAAGCAATGATCGCAATAAATGACATGTTCTATCTTGCGGTGCCAATGGTACGAAGTGTATTTCTTGAAGACGTAACGGAATGGATGGATCTGCACGAAATTCGCTATATCAGTCAGGTAAAATTCACAGGATCCAGTGGTTATGATCACGTCTTCGATTTTGTCATTCCAAAATCGAGACAGATGCCAGAGCGCATTTTGAAGGCCATCAATCGCCCTAGTCGAGAAACGGCAGAATCCTTTGCATGGGGGTGGATCGATACTCGTGAGGTACGTTCTCCTGATTCACGAGCCTATGCTTTTCTCAATGATTCTGAGCGAGCGATTTCCTCTGATGTTACAGATGCATTGACTAGTTATGAGATTGTTCCTATCTCTTGGCAGCAGCGCGACCGATATCGAGCCGAACTGGCCATGTGATTAGTGTTGGCATAATTTTGCCGTCAATGTTGGAGAGGGCGTTTCGGGGGGAGTTGTAGGCCAACAAGTATATGTGTTTTGTAAGAATTCCTGGATTTTGATGGTTTTGGGGCGATTTTGACTTGTGAGGAGGAATGGCAGGTGGTAAAATAGCACGCATGTTCTCCACGTCTCTTCCTTCTGTCTCCTCAAAAACCACCCGACGACTACCCTCAAAAATAGTTGTCCCATTAAAGGCCAGCGCTCTTAGCAGCGCTGGCCTTTTTGTTACCCCAGGAGTGTTGTTACATGAATAGAACATTCGTGTCATCGAGCAATTTAGCGTCGGTTGGATACGATCCCCAACGACAAGTGCTAGAAATCGAGTTTCGTAATGGGAGTGTGTACCAGTATTTCGGTGTTCCACAGAGCATTTACTCTGGACTGATGGCAGCCGCATCACACGGCCGTTACTTTGATGCATTTGTCAAAAAAGGCGGCTATCGATATCAACGCATACGGTAATTCGCCAAGAATGATATACTATCCAAGATTCTACATCGTGTATTTCACGGACAAGCCATATGTACTTGATGTACGTCGATGAAAGCGGCGATATCGGCTTGCAGAATTCACCCACGCGTTACTTTGTACTAACGGGTTTGATCATCCACGAATTGCGTTGGCGTCCCTACTTAGATCAGCTTATCGATTTTCGCAGACGTATGCGGCAAACATTTGGCCTCAAATTGCGTGAGGAGATTCATGCCTCGGCTATGATCAACCGTCCCGGCGATCTGATGCGCATCCCTCGTCATAACCGGCTCACCATCCTCAGACATTTCGCCGATGAACTGGCGTCAATGCCAGACCTGAACATTATCAACATCGTCGTCGATAAGCAAAACAAGAGCGGCGACTACGATGTTTTCGATGCAGCTTGGCGCGCATTGATTCAACGATTCGAGAACACATTGTCCCACCGCAATTTCTCCGGCCCGGCAAATCCTGATGAACGCGGCATGATCTTTCCCGATCATACCGACGACAAAAAACTCACGGCTTTACTGCGCCAGATGCGCCGCTATAACCCCGTTCCTAACCAACCTGCATATGGTTCCGGCTATCGCAATCTCACCCTCACCAGCATCGTCGAAGACCCAAGCTTTCGCGACTCCGAACACTCCTATTTCATCCAGGCAGCTGACCTCGCAGCGTTCCTACTCTATCAATTCATCGAGCCGAGCAGCTACATCAAAAGAAAAGGCGCTCAAAACTATTTCACAAGACTTTCCCCGATACTTTGTCTGCACGCATCACGTCGAGATCCGTACGGCATCGTCAGATTTTGAGCATACAAAAAGGGGGCGTTTCCGCCCCCCGGTTGAATCCTACTGACCAGACTGGCCGGGGTTCAGATTCCATTCTGAATATAGCATGAAAGCTCTAAAAAGTCAATGCTTTTTAGGCTACACTAAAAATTTTGGCTATTTTACTCGCTAAATGATGGCTCCCATAAAAAAAGCCCCTTGCGGGGCTCGAAGGCTAATACCTTCCACCTCCAGAAATCTGGATTGTCTATACAATACGAGATAGCTAGGTCAATGTCAAGGAAAAATCATTGCTGTCAAACAAACGCGACTGCCTTCAAAAACTTGCAGGCCGAGTTTGAGGCGTTGCTGCCATCGGTGCTGGACCGGGCGTTTCGGGGGGAGTTGTGAGCAATGGCTAAGCGCAAGCCACCGAATGACTCTGCTCGTGGTGAAGTCCTCGTTGCTATCTTGAATGACAAAAAGGATTTCGCCATCCTGCGTGAGAAAGGCTGGTATCGCATCCCCACCGATTCTGCCCCCAAGCGATGGCCACCCCAATGGCTGGCATTTTATCAGACAAAGATATTTGGTGAAGAAGCTTATTCAGTGCGCTATTATGGTCGCGTGCGTTCAATCAGCATGGTGCGCCGCCGTGACCTATTTCCAAACGAACTTCCCAACCCCAAGTCAGACAGGCAGTATTACAAAATCCAGTTGGAGTCACTCAGAACCCTGAATGAGCCAATTGCAAGCCCTCGCTGGCGCCGCATTGCCTTCATCCCCACTACATGGCCTAAATTCAGACGCGCCAGGCAAATCAATGACTTGTTCGATGAAAGTCCGCTTGAGGATATTCTGTGGGACGAATTTAAACGCCTGGGAATCGCCGCCGAACGGCAATTTGCGGTTCCTGTGGGTGAACAATTCTATCGGTTAGATTTCGCCATTTTCTGCAACAATGGGAATATTGACGTCGAGACGGACGGTGATAGTTATCACATCGGCGTTGAGGAAGCCACCAAAGACAGACTAAGAGAAAACAACCTGACAACTGCCGGCTGGCAAACTCTGCGTTTCAACGGCAATGAATTACGCGAGAAAATGGCCGAGTATTGCGTACCGAAGATTACTGGCGCTATCAATCGTTTCGGTGGTTTGCAAGATGATGCTGAAGAACGCCCAAGGGTATTCTATTCAGTTTCAGGTCAATCTGTACAACAGCTTTCGCTTTTCGAGACAGAGTCTGAATATGGTGACGACTAAAAAACAAAAGTACAGCATCCGCTTTCCCTCACTATCCCGAAAATTCACAAACTTCCCAGCCTCCAATCTCCCAATACCTAATCTCCAATACCACCATGCCCATCTTCAACCCCGCCCAAATCCGCCACTTCTTCCCCGCCCTCTCCCAAACCGACGACAACGGCCAACCGCTGATTCTGTTCGACGGTCCCGGCGGCACGCAGGTTACGCAAGGCGTGATCGACGCCATGCGCGACTATTTCATCCGCCGCAACGCCAACACGCACGCGCCCTTCACCACCTCGCAGCGTACCGACGAGACCATGACCGCTGCGCACGAGGCCATGGCCGACTTCCTCAACGCGCCCTCGCCGGACGAGATCGTATTCGGGCCGAACATGACTACCCTCACTTTTGCGCTGAGCCGGGCGCTGGCCCGCACCTGGCAGCCCGGCGACGAAGTCATCGTCAGTCGTCTCGACCACGACGCCAACATCGCCCCCTGGCTGGCCTTGCAAGAACAGGGCATCGTCATCCGCTGGTGGGATTTCGACACCGCAGATTGCACCCTGAAGTTGGATGAATTGGACGGTTTGTTGAATGAGCGCACGCGTCTGGTAGCGGTGGGCGGGGCCAGCAATGCGGTGGGGACGGTGAACCCGGTCGGGGAGATTACACGGCGGGCGCACGAGGCGGGCGCGCTGGTTTTTGTCGATGCCGTGCACCTCGCCCCGCATTTCCCCATCGACGTGCAGGCCATCGACTGCGATTTCCTGGCCTGCTCGGTCTACAAATTTTACGGCCCGCATGTAGGCGTGCTCTGGGGACGCTACGAATTGTTGGACTCGCTCCCCGCCTACAAGGTGCGACCCAGCGACCCGCAACCGCCGGGCAAGTGGATGACCGGCACGCAGAATCACGAAGGCCTGGCCGGGACCGCCGCCGCCATCGATTATCTGGCCTGGTTGGGTGAAGAATACGGCCGGGATCACGCGCCCCGATTCCCCGGCTTCTCCGGCAGGAGGCTGGCGCTCAAGCAGGGCATGGCCGTGATCGCCGCCTATGAACGCTCCCTATTTTCTTACATGCTCGACGGCTTCGAGCAGATTCCCGGCCTGACGCTCTATGGCATCAGCGACCGCCGCCGCCTCGACCAACGCTGTCCCACCGCCGCCATCCGCCTGCCCAACCACTCCCCCGCCGAGCTATCCGCCCGCCTGAGCCAGCACGGCATCGCCACCTATGCCGGGCATATGTACGCCCTGGCCGTGATCGAACACCTGAATTTGCTCGAAAAAGGCGGCGTGCTTCGCGTCGGTCTCAGCCATTACAACACGCGGGACGAGGTGGATACTCTATTAGGTTTGCTCGGTGATTTGTGAGCGTGATGGAGTGATGTGTGGGGCAGTTTGACTGCTTCACTCAATACTTCATCCCTCCGGCACGTACAGCCGATCCCCCGATTTCACAAGATTAGAATCGAGACAATTTGCGCGGCGTAGACGCGTGACTGAACTGCCATATCGTTGCGCCAGATCTTCTAGGCTTTCGCCTTCAGCAACGGTGATGATCTGGAATCCATTTGGTCGCGGGCAGCCGGGGAATATCTCTTCCTCGGTCTCCGGCAGGGCGGTCGGCAACAAACCCGATACCGTCGGCCAGGCTTCCACTTCGGGCGTATCGGTGGGGATCGGAACGGCCGGCGCAGTCGGCACGATGATGCTGATCACGGGCGGGGGCGGCGTAGGTTCAGGCGTGGGAACGACTGTACTCTCCATAGGCGTTGCCAACGTTTCGCTCGGCATCGGCATGACGGACGCCTGTCTTTGATTGTTCGCTGCAAGCGCCAGAGCCATGATCACGAGCGCCGCAACCAGGATGAGCGCAAACATCCACATGCGCGACCACAGCAATCCTGTCATTCCCACCGCGGCCCCATCTTCCACAAATCGCATGCGGGTCCGCCCCAACTTGATCGTATCTCCGTTCCGCAGTCGCACAATCCCATTCATCGGCGCTTTGTTGACCTGGGCGCTGGCCTCAAGGCTGATTAGCGCCGCCTGCCAATACTCGCCCGCGCGTTGCAAGATGAGATGCCGTTCGGCAACGCCACGGTCTTTCAACCGCAGGTTACAGCCTGCGCCGGAACCAATGACGAAATTATTGGCGTTCACAGGCTGCAGATGACCGCTCGGCAATTGCAGCGCCGGTATAGGGGTTAGAGGACGTCGGCTGTAGGCTTGCATGGCTCTGCCCAACAGTATACTTCGGTTTGCCCTTGCGGGAAAAAAGAGGGCGGCGCAAATATGTTGTTTCACTAAATACCGTCCATTTGGTACGATTATCACCCCGTGCGCACGCACAACGCTTTCAACAACCCTTCAATGGTTTGCGCTTCGAATGCCAGAAAAGACTACTCCATCGCCGCCGCGAACGCGTGCCGGACATTCTCCACGACGCATCGTCTCCCTTGTTCCCAGCCTGACGGCCACCCTCTACGATTTGGGCATGGGCCATCGCCTGATCGGTTGCACCGATTACTGCCAGATTCCCGCGGGCAAGATGGAACCACAGCGGATGGGCGGGACCAAGAACCCCAAGCGCCGGGAAATCCTGGCGCTGAAACCAGACCTCATCCTTTGCAACAAAGAGGAAAACCGTCTCGTCGATGTCGAATGGTTCCAGGCCCAGGGCGTTGAGCTGTTCATCAACTTTCCCCGCACTCCCCTCCAGGCGCTGAGTGACATCGAGACTCTGGCGCAGAGCCTTGGCATCGGCCAAGCGGAACGAATGGCCGCCCGCTTCGCTTCCGTTCGCACGCGCATCGAACACATTTCGTCCTCCCCGCGCCCGCACAAGCCTTCATTTTTTGTGGCTGTGTGGAAATCACCGTGGATGACGGCGAATGCCGGGACATACATCAGTGCACTGTTGGAATTGAGCGGGGCCAGAAATGTCTTCGCCGAACGACAGCGACGCTTTCCCCTGGCATTCGAGCTGGGCCTGACCGCCACCGAGGACCCGCCCGACGGCCGGGACACGCGCTATCCCCGGCTGAGTCTGACGCAACTCGCAACCGCACGCCCGGACATCATTCTCTTGCTGAGCGAACCCTATCCCTTCGATTCGACCCATATCGAAGAACTGCTCGTTGATCCCGACCTGATCGATGTCCCGGCCATCCGCAACCGCCGCATCCACCTGCTCGAAGGCAGATTGCTGACATGGCACAGCCTGGGCTGGCTGGAAGCGGCGCTCACCTCACTCGAAAATGGCGAACTCGCAGCCATCTTCTCCACAGATTCCCACTCACCCTGAGACCATGAATCCAAACCCTTACTTTCTGCGCCCCCTCGACCATGCCCGCACTCAGCCCGACAAAGCGTTCAAAACCACATTCTTTCACAGCGACCGCCTGCTGGTGGGGTTAAACACCCTCGCGCCCGGCCAGAAACAGTCGCTGCACGAGCACGCCGACCAGGACAAGTTTTATCTGGTGCTGGCCGGCAGCGGCTTGTTCACCGTGGGCGATGAACGCCGGCTGTGCGAACCCGGCCAGTTGGCGCTGGCCCCCGCCGGCGTCATTCACGGCGTCGAGAACGCGGGCGATGAAGCGCTCAGCTTTCTCACCGTCATCGCCCCTGCCCCCGGCTGATCGGACTGTGTCGCAAGAGATTCAGTTACACAGAGAACACTGAGGAAACACAAAGATCACAGAGGATTTTTGTGAATTTTCTCTGTGCGCTCTGTGAATTCTCTAAATCCTCTGAGTCTTATCTGACAGCGGCCAGGTCAGGGGAAGGCGGAGCGGTAGGCGGCGATGATACGGTCGTAGAGGGCATCGAATGCAGCATCCACCTGCTGACGCTCTGGCTCGGCATCAAACCAATCGATAATCTCGCGAGCGCCGATTGAGAATGGGATGGTGGCGGCGAAGCCCGGCGCCAAGCGCTTGATTTTGCTGTTATCGAACACCATCGAATGCGCCTTGTCGCCCAATAGACCGAGCCCCCACTCATGATCGTATGCTGCAATCAGTTCAGAGGGAATGTGCACGAGTTCGGGATTCGGTGCGCCTGCCGCCTCCGCCAGTACGCGGAAAATCTGGTTCCACGTCAGCGCCTCGTCCGACGTGATGTGAAACGCCTCGCCCAGCGCCCGATTGTTGCCCAACAGCGGCACGAATCCTTTGGCGAAATCCCTGTGGTGGGTGAGCGTCCACAAAGACGTGCCATCGCCATGCACGATTACCGGCTTCCCCTTACGCATACGGTTGATGACGGCGAAGCGCCCCTGCACGGGCAGCTTGGTACGGTCGTAGGTATGTGAGGGTCGCACAATCGTGATCGGGAAATCGCGCTGGCGATAAGCCTGTACCAACATTTCCTCGCAGGCGATCTTAGCCTGGGAATAGGTCCAGACCGGGTTGTTGAGCACGGTCGATTCGGTGACGGGCAGGCTGAGCGGCGGCGTCTGGTAAGCCGAGGCGGTGCTGATGAATATGAACTGGCCGGTGCGCCCGGCGAATAGCTCGATGTCCTTTTGGATGTGCTCCGGCGTGTAGGCGATCCAGTCCACAACGGCATCGAATCTGTGACCGGCCAGGACTTCGCCGACATTGTCGCTGCGAATGTCGCAATGCAATGAGGTCGTCCCGATCGGCGTCTGCCGATCTGTTTTTCCGCGGTTGAGCAGATAGAGATCGATGCCTTGCGCCACAGCCAGTTCCGAGCAGGCTGAACTGATGACGCCGGTGCCGCCAATAAAAAGTACTTTCATAATTCGTTCGGAGGTCGGAGGTCGGAGGTCGGAAAATGATTCTAAATCTTGGCGGTTATCCGCGCAATACGCACCACGCTTTTGGTTTCCCGAATTGCGCAGCTGTCTCATTTGTCACATCTGCGACTTGAAAGTATCATGCCCGCGGCAATCTCATCGCAACCAAAGGAGACCATCATGGCAAAAGTCGAAATCGATCCGGGGATATGCGGATTACCCACGACAGTGCGGGCGCAAATGGATCAGGAAACCTATCGCTGTCACCTGCAAATCGAGAGCGAGTGCGCTGCTATCCGCAAGATGGCCATTGACCTGCAAGAGGTTGATCCCTTTCAGGAGATTGCTTTGCGTCGCGGCGACGGCCCCCTGACGTTGCTCAAGGGCAAGGAATACTGCTCGCATTCGGCTTGCCCGGTTCCCGTGGGCATTATCAAAGCTGTGGAAGTTGCGGCGGGGCTGGCTCTGCCGTCCGATGTGACGATGAAGGTGTCGAAAGAGGACTAAACTGACGTTAATTTGAGACCGCTACTTTTGACCAACCGTTGACGATAGACCATTGACGATGGACGATGGCGGATGCTGACAAAATGAGTTCAATCGTCTGTCGTCCATCGTCGAGTAAAAAACTACTGTTCTCGTTGTGACTTCAGTTTAACCAATCTCCAATTTCAATTACTCGCGGCCCCGTGGCAGTGCTTATACTTTCGCCCACTGCCGCATGGGCACGGATCGTTGCGCTGGACTTTGGCGAACGCCGCCTGTTGTTTGGAACGATCCTCGGCGGCGAGGATGTTCATGATCTCGGCGGGGGCGCGCTGCTGACGCAGTAAATCGGACATGATGCGCATGGGCCGGTCGATGTGGTTGAAAAAAGCCTTGTAGCTGGCGCAAAGATAATTCAGTCCAGGCTCGCCGTCCGGGGTTTCGATGAACCGGTTTTTGGGGCAGCCGCCGTGGCAGGCGAATCTCACTTCGCACTGACGGCAATAGTTCGGCAGACTGTCCAATTTATCCTGGCCGAATTTGCGCTGCTGCGGCGAGGCGACCAGTTCGATCATGTGGGTTTGCTGGATGTTGCCCAGCAGATAGTCGGGTTCCACAAAATGGTCGCACGAGTACAGATCGCCGTTATGCTCGATCGCCAGGGCGTTGCCGCAGGTGGGGGAAAAAACGCAAAGGCCGGGCGGCTCCCCATACCAGTTGCCCAACGAGACATCGAACAACTGTACATAGACTTTGCCGACATCCCGCCGCACCCACTCATCGAAAATGGCGATCAGAAACCGCCCATAACCATCGCTGCTGACGGACCGGTCGGTAACCGTGTTGCCGGATTGGGTCAGGGTCAGGCCGTCATCGTTGATGCGCTCGACGATGGGGATGAATTGAATGAATTCCGCCTTCAGTTCGTCCCGGAAGAAATGATACACATCAAGCGGATGATCGACATTCCCGGCATGAACGGTGCAAAGGATATTGAAATCAACCCGGTGTTTTCGCAGATGGTCCCATCCCCGCATAACCTGATCGAACGAACCCTTGCCGCCCTTGTCCACCCGAAAATGATCGTGGATCTGCCGCGGCCCGTCGAAGCTGATGCCGATCAAGAAATTGTGTTGTTTGAAGAACTTCGCCCATTCATCGTCGATGCGGGTGCCATTGGTCTGCATGCTGTAAGCAAGGCGCATACCGGGCTTGCGATACTTCTCCGCCAGTTCCACCGACCGCTTGAAAAAATCCAGCCCCATCAGCGTCGGTTCCCCGCCCTGCCATGCCACCTGCACCTCTTGCGTGCGATGCGATTCGATCAACTGGCGGACGTACGTTTCCAACAGCTCGTCGGCCATGCGGAACCGGCTGCCCGGATACAGCATTTCCTTGGACAGGAAGAAACAATAGCTGCAATCCAGATTGCAGATTGCGCCGGTGGGCTTGGCCAACAAATGGAAAGCAGGCGGGGCCGTTGGCGGGAATGTGACTGCCATCAAAAAACCTGGCTAGCGACGCAGCCTGGCGCCTGCCCGCACCGGATCAAACGTAATCGGCCAGCGAGTGTAGTACGTGTAATACGCGCCTGACAGGTTCGCATCCTGGAGCCGCGCACCGTCCAGATTTGCGCCATCCAGGTCCGCTCCCTGCAAATCGGCGCCGCGCAAGTCGGATTCGCCCAGATCGGAATTGAACAGGTCTGCCTGCCGCAGATCAGCCTGCCGCAGGTCTGCACCGCCAAACCCCGCGCTCTTGAGGATCGCTCGATAGAAAATGGCCCCTTTTAGATTGGACCGCGCCAGGCTGGCGGATGTGAGATTCGACCCGCTGAAATCCACCCCATGCAGGTCACGATCATACAGGCCCAGCCCGACCAGATCATGATCCCGGATATTCGGCGTCTCTTCGCGCGCGTGCGCCAGATGCGTAATTGCCAGAACTTGTTCGACGTTCAATCTCATCGCAGATCGTTTCTCCGCAAAAGGTAAAAATAGGTCGCGGCTGGCATCATACCACCAAAGTGAGATTTCGTCTGCCCTGATCAAATCGATCATCGTTACACGATGCTAACCATCGCCGCCTCGTTAACCTTCGCCAATATTCGTCAACACGCCGCAATAACCGCATGGCGTGGATGCAGAGAACGAAGCAGTTGAACCCCAACAAAAAGGGGAGTTGTCGAAAAACAACTCCCCTTTGATTGCGGCGAAAAGCCGGATGTCTAGCGCATCTGGAACGCCTTTACCATGGCGAAGATGCCGCCGACGATGGCGAAGATGGCAAAGACCCACCACAAGGCAACGGCGCTGGCAAAGGGATTGGCGATGATGAAATAACCGAAGATGATACTGATGACGCCGAGGACGCCGACGCCCCAGCCCTCACCACGGAAGGCCTGTATGATCTCCAGAATACCAATGACAATACCCCAGATGCCAATGACCCATGCGAAGGCTACACTGACAAAAATGGTCGCCACCAGGAACTTGGCGCCGATGATTGCGACGCCAGCCAGAATACTGATGATGCCGATAAACAGCTTCCATCCCCAGGCGCTTCGGTCTCGGAATAGGCCGATCAGAATGACGATACCTTTGATCAGCCAGTAAATGCCCAGGAACAGTACCAGGGTTCCAGCGGTCGCAGCAGGTTGGGTAAAGAGCAGGATACCGATGATGATGGCGAGGATGCCATCGACCAGCACCAGCCACCAGGGCAGTTGCTTGGCCTGCGCTTGCATAGCATTTGCGCTCATGAGTTTTTCTCCTCAATAAGGAACAGTGAAAAGGACGAAGTATTGAACGATTTGGCAAGATTGCCGTTTTGTATTTTAGCGCATGTGGTGGCGTAGCGCAAGAGCAAATGATTGTTTTTCTATACTTGACCCCGCATTTAAGGATTGCGGCGCTAACGGCTCTCCTCGGTCGCCATTACCGCTAGGAAACTCAGTTTATGCAATTGCGTCGATCAAGTGAAACGCCTTCAGTCTGCGAGCGTCCGTGCACTCACCGCCCCATTTAGCCTCGCGCACAACAATTCACCTGTCGAATAATCTGCTCACGTAAAGACGCCAGGCAATCCGATATAAGCTTTCTGGCTTTAAGCAATTATGAAATTGAGCGCCAGCAAAAGCACCACCATGGCCGCAGCCACAATCAGCATATTGCGTAAGTCCGAAAGCACATAACCGTACTCACCCTGCCAATCCACTGTAGCCTCACCGACAGCCGGTTGGCTTGTGCGCGCCATTGATTCCGTCCGTGGCTGGATAGCTTCCCTTGTCTCGGAAGGCGTGGTCGGGGTGGGATAAACAGGCACATTGGGTTTACTGTGTCGGCGCTTCCTGCTGCTGGATTTCTTGGTCATGAATCAATGCCTCGGATTCGAGTTTGGGTAATCAGAACGACAACGAAGGATAGCACAGCCATTCGAGAGCAGTCAAAGGTTTTGCCCAGTTTCGCAACCGTCGGCTACCATACTGCCCCGTGAAAACCCTCGATATCCCCACGCCACGCCACCGTTATGCCGCAACGATGCTTGTCGTTTTGCTAATAGCCCTCAGTATTGGGGGGTGCCGTTCGCGCTCGGCTTCAGATTCGCTTTCAGCCGATGCAAGCGCCACGCCGGCCACGCCAGCAAAACCGACGGCTGCCGCGCCGCAAGCGCGCATCACCACAGCAACCGCGCAACCAACCACAACGCCGAAACCGACAGCGACCGTCACCCCCACCGCCACCCTCACCCAACCGGTTGCGCCGACCCCCGGCCCCACCGTCTCGCCCGATGTCGCGCAAGAGTTTTCCCGCGTGCAGCCGAATCAATTCCTGGGCGAGATCGCCGCCCGTTATGGCGTCACAGTCGACGCCATCGCTGCAGCCAGCGGCATCGAGGACCCCAACATCGTTGCCCAGAATCAAAGAATCATCATTCCGCATCAGGCTTCTCGCACAACGCCCGCCGACATCCTCATCCCCGACAGCGAAGTCGTCTATGGCCCGGCCTATGTGGATTTCGACACCGCCGCCTTTCTGGCCCAATATGATGGGAAACTCTCGCATTTCACCATGCAGGCGCCCAATGGCGAAACATGGACAGCAGCCGACCTGATCGACCGTGTGGCCAAGCGCTACAGCATCGGGCCTCGCGTCCTACTGGCTTTCATGGAAGCTCGCAGTGGCTGGGTGACCAATCCCGAACCAGAGGGCATTGCGGCTGACTATCCCCTGGGGCACACAATGGGCGCAGGAGGTTTGCTGTCTCAACTGGAATGGGCGGCTAACGCCCTGGGCGATGGCTTCTATGGCTGGCTGGATCGGGGCGAGACCGCCATTCGTTTTCGGGATGGCGTCGTGACGCGCGGGCATCCCGATCTGAATCCTGGCACGATGGCCGTGCTCAAAGCCATTTCGGTGGATCGCCAGTGGCGTCAACTCGAAGCCGAGATCACCGCATTCTCGCAGGCGTATGTGAAGCTCTTCGGCGATCCCTTCGCCCTCGACGCCGGACCTATCCTGCCCGCCGGGCTGACCCAACCCGTCATGCATTTGCCCTGGCAGCCGGGCGAGCAATGGTATATGACCAGCGGCCCGCATGGCGGATGGCTGAGCGGCAGCGGGTGGGCGGCGCTGGATTTTGTGCCGGAGACGGCACCGCCGGGTTCGTGCGTGCCAGCCAATACCTGGGCGGTCGCCGCCGCGCCTGGGATCGTCGCCCGCAACGATAATGGCGAAGTGCTGATCGACCTCGACGGCGACGGAGACATTCGCACCGGCTGGATTCTGCAATACCTGCACATGGAGGACGCCGTCCCCGCGGGGACCATTCTCAAGGCAGGCGATGCGGTGGGCCGACCTTCTTGCGCCGGGGGTTCAGCCGCCAGCGCTCATCTGCATATCGCCCGTCGTTATAATGGCGTCTGGGTGGCGGCCAGCGGTTGGATTCCGTTTACGCTTGATGGCTGGCAGGCGACCGGTCGGTTCGAGTATGAGGGCGGGTTGGAGAAAGATGGGCTCGCACCGTTGACTGCCTGCGATTGCCGAATCGAAGATTTCAATGCGGTTCCGGTGGGTGATGCTGGCGACGACTCAAACGCCGCATTTCAGCCCTAAAAAACAGTGACACGCCGGTCAGCGCGTCACTGAAGAAATCTAACCTGAAGTCACAACGAGAACTGTAGTTTGTTACTCGTCGATGGACGACAGACAATAGACGATTGAACTCGTTTTGTCAGTGCATCCGCCATCGTCCATCGTCAATGGTCTATCGCCAACGGTTGGTCAAAAGCAGCGATCTCAAACTGACATCCGTTTAGATTGTTGTGACCGTCAAAGGTTCGATGGCGTGACTTTATTGGCGATCCTTGAGCGCTCGCCGCAGGGTTTCTTCATCCTCTGATGTAAGGGTGGTGTGATAAACCTCGCCTTTGTACGGGCGCAGGGCGGCGACTGCGGCGGCAGCATTCGCCTGCTTGACAAGGAGGAAAATGGCTGAATTGCCCGGTTGGATCTTTTCGGCAACTTCCTTCACGAATTTCTTCTCGATGCCGATGTCGGCCAATTTGCCAACGCCAGCGCCAAGCAAGCCGCCAATGATCAGGCCGCCGATCGGGAAGAAAATGCCCGCAATGAGCAAGCCAAGCAAGCTGCCGCCCACGGCCCCAACCTTGACGCCTCGGTCCATTTCATTCTTGATATGAACTTTGCCATCGGGGTCCTTGGTGATAACGGCGGAATCATCCAGGCTGATCAAGCCTTCGTGTTGTTGCTTGCGGATGGCATCGCGTACAGCCAGAGCATCCTCTTCGTTTTCAAAAATGATCACAACTAAGTTGGACATGATTTACGCTCCAAAGTGAACGGTGTTGTCACTGTATCTCGAAGGATATTCTGTCCTCGGGAGATGCGACTTTATGGTGCAAAAACCGGCAAAAGTGATAACGACATTTTGCCATACTCTCTTCGATTTGCATACAAACTAAAAATCGCCCGAATGGTGCAACGGACAGTGGCGCTTGCCTGAGCGGCGATGATTGAATATACTTCGATTTGCTATTGCAAAAAATCGCAATAGCAAACGAGCGCCTGAAAGTATCCCCGTATGTGGTAGATCGAACTATATTCAGCCAACGCGCTTCACCTGCAGGAGGTCTGTCCAATGCCTGTCGCCACACAGTTCCTTGCAAAGCCCCTCGCTCTGCATATCCCGGATGGCTTTCTCAGCATCGGCGTCTCAGTCCTATTCTGGATCATCTCAGTTGTTTTTATTGTCGTGGCCGCGCGCAAAATGCGCGGCGATTTCAATGAAAAACATATCCCGCTCATGGGCGTGCTGGCCGCTTTCATCTTCGCCGCCCAGATGATCAACTTCCCCGTAGCGGGCGGCACGTCGGGGCACTTTCTCGGCGGCGCCCTGGCCGGGATTATATTGGGGCCGTGGGCAGGCATCCTGGTCATGACCGCCGTGATCACGTTGCAGGCTTTGCTTTTTCAAGACGGCGGCCTCCTGGTCATGGGCGCCAATATCTTCAACATGGGCATCCTCACCATCCTGATAGGCTTCGGCATGTATCGGGCGGTGGCAGGGCGCAGCAGAGGCCTGCGACTGATCGTGGCCGGCGTCGCAGGCTGGATTTCGGTCATGGCGGCAGCGCTGGCGACATCGCTGGAATTATGGTTGAGCGGCACTTCGACCCTGGAAATCGTCATTCCGGCCATGCTCGGCGTCCATGCACTGATCGGCGTTGGCGAGGCGTTGATCACAGTGGCGGCCCTGGCTTTCATCATGCAGGTACGACCTGATCTGCTGAGCGATACGGCCATAGAAGCGCGGGGCGGATTACGGTGGGCGATTGCAGGCCTCACCCTGGCGCTTGGCGTCGTCCTCCTGGCCCCACTGGCCTCGGCCAGTCCTGATGGCTTGGAGCGTGTAGCCGAGGATGTTGGCTTCCTGGGCGCAGCCGGCAGCACGCCCTATCAAATTCTTCCCGATTACACACTCCCATTCCTGGGCGATTCAGGTTTGTCCACGATACTGGCCGGGCTGATTGGGGCGCTGGTCGTCGCCGGGCTTGTCATTCTTCTGGTGCAAACGCTGCGACGGAAACGCATCGCCTCTAGCTGAGTATCATGCACGCCAGCGCCTTTGACCGCTATCAGGCTACCGACAGCCTCATCCACCGGCTCGACCCGCGGGTGAAGCTGATATTGACGGTGCTCTTTATCTTTTCCAATGTCCTCATTCCAGATGGCGAGTGGGTGGCATTCGCGCTGGCCTTTGTGCTGATTCTCGCTCTGACGTTGTTGGCCCGGCTGCCCTGGGCCTATGCCATCAAGCGGTCGTTCATCGCTATCCCCTTCGCCCTGGCCGCTCTCCCGGTCATTGTCCATACCTCCGGCAACGTTCTCGCCACGATTCCGCTCGGCCCGTGGACGCTAAGCCCGACCGATGCTGGCATGATCCGCTTCTTCAGCATCCTGGTTCGTAGCCTGCTCTCGGTGCAGATGGCGATCTTGCTCACGACCACGACGCAATTCCCCGATCTGATGCACGCCATGCGCCATTTGTACGTCCCCCAACCTCTCGTCGCCACCATCTCCTTCATGTACCGATACCTGTTCGTGCTGGCGGATGAGGCCATGCGACTGATCCGGGCGCGCAACGCCCGCAGCGCCGCAATACCCGGACAGAAGAGCGGCGTGAGTGTTTTTTGGCGCGCCAGGGTGGCCGGGAATATGGTTGGCCAGCTTTTTGTGCGCAGCTTCGAGCGCGGGGATCGGGTGTACAACGCCATGCTGGCCCGCGGCTACACCGGGCACATTTATACGCTCAACCCGCACGTCATGCGTTCCGAGGATTGGGCCAGCCTGCTGTTTGTCTCCGCGTATTTGCTTTTCATCCAGTTCGTCGCTCACACCCTCCCCTGACTTCCGATATGCCTGTCACCCATTCCCATCCCGAACTCACGACCCCGGCGACGACTATGGATTCGTCGACCGACAATGTGCTGCACATCGACGATGTGTCGTTTGCCTATCCCGACGGACATGAAGCAATGCACGAGGTCTCGCTGGACATCCGGGCGGGCGAAAAAGTGGCGCTGGTGGGACCGAACGGGGCGGGCAAGAGTACACTGATGCTGCATCTCAACGGCATTTTGGGCCAACAGGATGGCCGGGTTCAGGTGGGCGGTCTGGCGGTTGTCAAGGCGAATCTGCCGCGCATCCGGGCGGCGGTGGGGTTGGTCTTTCAAAGCCCGGACGACCAATTGTTTTCGCCCACCGTATTCGAGGACGTCGCTTTCGGCCCGCTGCACATGGGCTTCCCCGAACACGAAGTCAGAGAGCGGGTGGCGAACGCACTGAGCATGGTTGGCATGAGCGATTATGCCGATCGCCTGTCGCACCATCTCAGCGTGGGCGAGAAAAAACGTATCGCCATTGCCACCGTGCTTTCCATGCAGCCGCAAATCCTGGTTTTGGATGAACCATCCGCCGGGCTGGACCCGCGCGCCCGGCGGCAGCTTATCAATCTCTTGCGTAAACTGCCGTTGACGATGCTGGTTTCCACACACGACATGCTCATGGTGCGCGAGTTATTCCCCCGCATGATCATCATGGATGAGGGTCGGGTTGTGGCCGACGGCCTCACCGAAGTTCTTTTCGACGACATCGGATTGCTCGAAGCGCACGGCCTGGAACGCCCCTGGCCGCTGGGAGTCGCCTGATATTATGTCACATAATACCATCGATTACGCCGAGCGCATTCGCTCGCAGGGCTTCCGCCTAACCCCACAGCGCCAACTTATTCTCGACGCCGTGTGCGAGGGCGACGGTCATACCTCGATCGACGAAATCTACGAGCGCGTGCATCACAAGTCCCCCGCCATCAATCGCTCGACCGTGTATCGTACGCTCGACTTTCTGCGCGAGGTAAACCTGGTCGTGGACGCAGAAATCGGCGGCCATACCGTTTTCGAGATCGCCAACGATCACCCCCATCACCACCTCGTCTGCCAGACTTGCGGCGTCGAAATCGAGATCAGCCAGGAATCACTTGCGCCCAGCTTTGCCGCTATCGAGCGTGAAAGCGGGTTTATGGTGGACAGCAATCACCTGGTGCTGGCGGGCCTGTGCGAAAAGTGCCGCGGCGATATCGAATAGATTTTCGCGGACTTTTTTGATTTGTCCGCGTATATCCGCCAAATCAGCGCCATCCGCGTCTAATTTCTTCTCCGACGCTTCTCTAGCCCGATGCCAATTGCTTACGTTGACCGGCAATCACCGCCATCACACCAAACGCCAGGGTCAGCGCCAGCCCCATAATGCTGACGGCGGTTATACCGCCATAGGCGAACACAAAGCCGGTGCTGAAGCTGCCAACCCCGGACGCCAGCGCCACCAGGGTGTCGGTAGCGCCCTGAATGCGGGTTTCTTCGCCAGGCGATAACCCTACCGTGAGCAAAGCCGAGCCAGCCACAAAGGTCAGGTTCCAGCCCAGGCCGAGCAGGAAGAGGGCGACGGCCAGCGACCAGACTTCGCCGGCGAGTGGAGTGAAGATGGCGGAAAGCGCCAGCACCAACGCTCCCAAAAGGATGACAGCATAAGCGCCGACCTTTTCGACCATCCGGCCGGTCAGGGCCGAAAGGCCGAACATGCCGATGGTGTGCGCCATGATCACCCACGAGATTTCTTGCAGGTTGTGCGCCTCGTGTGTCATGTACAGCGGCGTGATCACCATAAGCAGGGTCATCACCAGTTGGCCGATGACCAGCGACGCCACCGCCACCTGTACCGGTCGAGCGCGTAGAATCACTCGCACCGAACGACCGGTGGCAGCCTCGGCATGTGCGGCGACCTTAGAAATGGATGCGCGGGCAAAGCTCATGGGGTCGGGACGAAGCAACAGCTCCACAATGGCGAAGCAGATCAGCGCCAGGCCCACGCTGAGGATGTTAGGGCCGACATAGGCGTTAAAATCCCGGCTTTCGGCCATTGCTCCCGAAGGCGCAACCAACAGCGGACCGGCGATGGCGCCGATCACACTGGAGAACACGACCAGACCGATGACTCTGGCCTTGCGCGCGGGCAATTCCACGTCGGCGGCGGCGTAACGGCTCATATCACTGCTCGCCCGCCCCAGCCCCACGAAGATGGATCCCAGGCAGAGCAGGGCGAATGATCCGACGACGATGGCTAGTGCACTGAGGAAGAAACCGAGCGCCGCCGTCAGATAGCCGAGGGCGAGGCCCAGCCGTCGCCCTGTCCTGCTCATTAGCCAGCCCACCGAATACGCGCCCGCCGCTCGCCCCAACAAGGTCAGGGTCGAAGGCCAGCCTGCTGTCGCCTCGCTGCCCGTCAATTGCACGGCCGCCAGCGGCATCACTGTGAAGGATGCGATTTGGGCGGCTGAAATCAGACCCTGTGTGGCAAACAAGGCTCCGATGATGCGGCGTTTGGTGTTGATTGGGATTGCGGCGACGCCCATGTGTTTCCGGCCTTTACAAGTTTAGACTGAACAAGCATCGTACTCTTGAGCGCGCCGAATGGTCAAACGCCAGCCTGTTTCGTGGGCGGGAAGAGTTCGTGAAAGTACTGAAAATCAAGATTGAGAGATTAGCGCCTGAAATCCGCCTTGACGCGAGGTCATTTGCAACTTGTTTCCTATCTGCCTATACTTGCTCACCGCTTTGTGACCTGTACAGCCACTGATCATTTTTTGGTCGGTTTCGCGACAGTGCACTTTCAATGGGTCGCATATTGTGGAAGATGCTCTGAGCTCATTCTCCTGACTCAGTGCATTCGGATTTCAAGTCGATGACGCTTGATGTGTCACCTGTCTGGCGATTCTTGCAATTGTTGGTCCTGCTGAAGGCAATTGTGTCTGGGCCGCTGTACAAACGCAGGCGGATCTTGTGCAAAGCAATGATATGGCAAATGTGATGCGATGATGATGCCGAGGAAGGCATAAGCCGGTAATCGCAGAACAAACGTCGCCAAGAATCACTGTTCCCTCTCTATCCGAGAAGGAGGCTCATATGCGATCTTGGCGCGTTTCGAAACGGCTGGTCGGACTTGTCCTGCTGGCTATCGTTTTGCTTGCAGGTTTACAATATCATCAGGATCTGGCGGTCAGCGCCCAAAACCCTGACGGGAAAAACGCAGTCCTTGCCGCCTGGCAGGCTGTGCAACAGGCTGGTTCATACGAATTCTCCAGCGACATTGTCCAGACGACAATCCCGGAGGCGACCTTGACCAATATCGGGCGCAGCAGCCGCCAGGAACGGCTGTTTCTTCAGGGGACATCCGATTTGCGTCAGAAGTCGATGCAATTGGAACTGTGGTCGGATGGCATAGGGGGCGGGGGCAGCATGCTCATCCCAGAGAGCGGAATTCAGGTGGAGGTGGCCGACGGCAAGACGCGCACGCGCAGCGGCGCCGGTCCCTGGGAAGAGGCGGACGGGCTGATTGACGGCATCGCCCCGCAAGGCGATTTCCTGGCCTATCTGGCAGCGATCCGCGATGTCAGCGGCGGGGAGACGGAAACGCAGGCCGGGATCACCTTCACGCGCTACACGTTCACGGTCGATGGTCCTGCCTTCGCCGAATACGCCCGCGTGCAATTGCAGCGCGGCTTGCAAGCCCGCGGCGAATTGCCGCCCGATGTGCAACTGAGCCCTTCGCCCTATTACGCCGGCATGACCGGAACCGGCGAACTGTGGGTCGGCGAGGGTGGCCTGCCCCTGCGCCAGATCCTACGCCTGCAATTTCCTGAACAACGCCAGGAGCGTGCTCAGGCTGAAATCACGGTGGATTTTCAGAATTACGGCGAACGCGCTCCCGCCGGACTGTTGGCTTTTACTGATCCCGCTGCATTTTCACGAACATTCGCCGCTTCTCTGCCCAAGCTGGCGACAGGCATAATCACGATGGCGTTGGGGCTGGCTTTGGTGGCGTATCGCCGCAAACGACAACTCTACAACGCCGCCGCCATCTCGCTCATTATTATCATGATTTGGGGGCCGTTGTTGAGCACGCAACATACCGCTGGATTTTTCCAGCGGCAGCGAGCCGAGGCCGCCGCCCAGGAAAGCCGGCAGGATGAGGTCGAAGCGGTGCGTGATGTGCAAAGCCAGTCCGTGCAATCAACCTTTGATCCGCACACCGACCAGCTTGCTTCACTCGACCGATCTGAAACGAAAGCCCAGATCGCCGCCGCAATAGCTGTGGAGAGCCGAGCGCCGCTTCAGGCCTGGAACTTCGCCGCCAGTCCCGACGCTCTGGCGCAATGGGCGTCGACGGCGACGGCCAGCAGCGAATACAATGCCTCTTATGGCGCCATGCAGGCCACCGGCGCGCCCAATCTCACGCAATGCGGCGACCAATCCGGCGCCTGGGCGCCCCTCACCGGCGGATCCAACCCGGAATGGCTGCGGCTGGGCTACGCCACGCCTGTTTACGCCACCGGCGTGCGCATCCACGAAACCAACATCGGCGGCTTCGTCACCGGGCTTGATTTGGTCGAGCCGAACGGGACGGTGCATGCCCTTTCGATTGCCATCGACACCACGCCCTGCCCTGGTTATTTTGAACTCAGTTTCGCCCAGACGCCCTATCTCGTCGCCGCCATTATCATCCACACCCAGATCGCCGGTTGGGAAGAGATCGATGCCGTGGAATTATTGGGCTGGACTGAACCAGTGGACAACGGGGTCGACAGCGACGGCGACGGCATCAGCGACGGCGACGAATTGCTCATCGGCACCGATCCGAACAAAGCGGATACCGACGGCGACACGCTCACCGATTTTCAGGAAGTCAGCCTGGGCACCGACCCCAGCAACGAAGACACCGACGGTGATCAAGTGCCCGACGGCGAAGAGGTCAGGCCCTTCACCTATGCCGGGCAATCCTGGACCAGCGACCCCCTGCAACTCGACACCAACAAAGATGGCCTCAGTGATTATGCGGAGCGCACGCCCGATTACGATCATAATCAAATACCCGATGACAGTGATGGCGATGGCATCCCCGACCTGCACGACCCCGACAATGACAACGATCTTGTCCCCGACCGCGTCGATCTCTCGCCTTTCACCTACGTCGGTCAGTACAACCCCTATACGGCCAGCAAACCCTTTGAATTGTCGATGAGCGGGCTGACCCCCGGCAAATACACTTTTCTCGAACTGCAACTGCGCCCCACCGATCCCGACCATCTCTGGTACGCCTACAACGTACTCGACTGGCCCACCGATCACGAGGGCCAGGTGCAGGACTGGGACGGCAAGACCTTCGCCGACCAGTTGACCAGCAGCGCCGCCGCTTCCGCCACCAATGAAGACAATGGCGACATGCGCCTGACGCCGATGTTGGAAATCCGCATCGAAGGCGCAACCACCAACCTGCCGCCGCAAAACATCCTCACGGCTTACAACATCTCGCTCAGCGACCTCACCACCGACGGCACGGCTTATGGCCCGGTGATCGGCAAGGTAGCCTATGTGCCCCTGGTGCTGGTCAGCGATGACGCCACCGGCGGGCGCGTGGCCTTCTCCGCTCGCATCCCCTATTTGCCCGGCGGCGCCTGGGGAAATGCCCACAAGATACGCATGGTCTGGTCAGTTCAGATGCTGACCGACATCCCCTGCGATCCCACCGACCAGGAATCCGTCGTCATGGGCTGTATGGCCGTGCCGGGCGACCCCGAAAGCGGTCTGATTTACAATCGCCCGCAGGTCGTGCAATCGTACGGCGACGAGTGGTATGTGACCGGGGCCAATGTGACCGAAGACCAGGGCGTCAAGACCGCTATCGTCTTCGAAGATCCGGCTGTCGACACCAACTTGCACCGCGATACGGTGTTGTGGCCGCTTTATTACGATCTGGACGAAGCCTTCCTCGGTTCCGCCAACCGCATGAGCGTCGATGACATCAAGACCCGCTTCAATCGCACGACCAACGCCGGGGCGACGCTCGACCAGCGCTGGGGATTGGACGACATTATGCGGGTGGAGCGGGATGGTCGGGATGATTTCGACACCCAGGACATCGCCGTGCGCACGTTGACGATGACCCGCACGCAGCAAATCCTCACCGATTTCTTCAGCCCCAAATGGAGCGCCAGTACGCCGATCACGCCGACGTTGCTCTTCGCCCAGGAAGCGACGTACCGTGGCGTGGGGCTGGACGAATCCTTCGCCAACGCCCGGTACATGAATGTGAGCGCCAACGGCATCACCATCAATCTCAGCGGCCTGGGCGTGTCGGCGGCGCGTTCGCAGAAAATGACGCCGTATTGCGCCATGAACAGCACCGGCCCGGTGATATGGACTGCCTGTTCGCCGGAAGAAACCTGGAATGAGATGGAGCGGCGTTACGGCCCTGAGATTATCGCCGGGAATGATGATGTCGAGTTGAAAGCGGGCATTCAGATGATGCTGCAATTGATGGGCGCGTCGGCAGCGCAGGGCGCCACCTCCATCGTGCGCAACGACGGCGTCATCCTGAACAACCCCACTCCGCCCAGCGATGCGCTGTTGCGGATCGATTTCGAGAATCCGAAAACCGGGGGCAATACGGCGAAAGGATTGGCGAACCTGGTGTATGCGCGGCGCATGACCGATGTAGATAGGGTGCGTTTGTTGCGGCAAATCGGATTCACCACCCAGAAGAATCTGAATACGCTGGCCCAACCCAAAGCGGCGTTCGATAGCAACAGGACAATTGCCGGTAGGGTCGTCAATCACCTGAAACTGGCGAAGGGTTGGTCCGCGGCGCGGATTGGGACTGCTGTCCTTGTCCTCGGGGTGGCCTTTGGCATCTCGGCCCAGTACATCTGGCCAGGCAATGCCACTGCCAAAACCGCCAGCCTGGTGACGACGCTGGTGGTGAGCGCGGTGCTGGCGGTCATCGGCGTGGTTTCGCCAATTATGCAGGTGGCGACCTGGGCGTCCAGGCTGGTGGCGACGGGGGTGTCGAAAGCGGCGGCGGCTGTGTCGGTGCTGAAAGGCAACTCGGCGCTGTTAGGGGCCGCCAAAAAGGCCGGGATCATCGGGGCTGTGGTCGCCGTTGTGCTGGCCTGGGGCTTTTTCGTGGCCTCGATTCTCTCCAGCAAGACGCCGTTTGGCAGCCAGGCTTTCAATCAAGCCCTGGCGGGGGTGATCGCCACCACCATTGTCATTTTTGTGCTGGCGGTGTTGGCCTTCAATCCGGTGGGGCTGATCCTCACGGCCATTCTGGCTCTGGTGGATGTGATTTTTGCCATTGTCTGCGCCGTCAAGGGTACAGAGCAAAAGGATTGTTTCAGCGTTACGGGTGAGATCATCGGTTTCGTTACCAAGCTGATCTATTCCTATGACTTGATGACCGAGATCGACGGGGAGAAGAATCCCGATCTGATGAAACAGGGCGCGCCGGATGTGACGCTGGCCGATCCCGTGCGCGGCTACGTTGCCACCAACCAGCTCACCGTCAGCATCCCCGTGACCACCTCCATTTTCCACCGTGAACCGGACAAATGGCATGTGCATCCGCTGTATTTGTGGTTCTGGGATAGCGACAACATCAAGCAGAATACGTTCAAATACAGCATCACGCCTGAGCGCGACCCACTGGATGTGGACACAGACCAGATGCGAGATCAATGGACTAACATTGGCGTCCATAGCACTCATTGGGACACAGCGATGTGGGAGGCGAAGGCAGTGCAGACCGTCTCGCTGCCATACCCCATACTGAACCCCGACCAGGGCATGATCAACCGCCCGCTCGACTATTTCTTCAACAGCGGTTATGCCGTGCCCGCCTACGAGTGCTGGACCATCCCTCAACCTTTCATCCCGCCCTACATTATCCCCGTCTGCTACCAGCGCAGCGAAGATGGCTCCAACAGCAGTTTCGTCACCGGCCCGCGTATGGACATTTTCCCCGACACGGTCACGGCCTTTGCCGCCACCACCGACGCCGAGGACGGCGGGCGCCGTCTCAAGTGGGACGAGCGCTTCCCCACTCTGGCCGATGCGGACGGCGACGGCCTGCGCACCAGCACCAAAGGCGGCATCGACCCCAACGACGCTCTGTGGGATGCGGACGGCGACACCCTGGCCGACGGCTACGAATTGGCCCGCCGCCAGCAGGGCGATGATTTCTCGCCCCTGCTCTGCGATACCGACGGTGACACCCTGCCTGATGTGCAGGAAGCCATGTATAACTCCAATCCCAATAGCGTGGATTCCGACAACGACGGCCTCAAGGACAACGAAGAGATCCGCCACCGCGTGATCACCTGTAACAACGGACAATTACAAATCACCAATCAGTGGGCCGGCGGCCTGCAAATCATGGTCGCGCCTGGCGGCGTGCCCATCACCACCGCCGTCGCCTCGCAACAGGCCGTGCCGATGTGGATTTCCTCCGATCCCAACAAGGCCGACGCCGACGCTGACGGCATCCCCGACGACGCCGAATACGAACTGGCGATGGAGACTCTGCCCAACGGCCAGCCCAACTGGTTCGCCCGGCTCGACCCCGACGGATTCCCCTACAATCCCAATGTGCCCAACACCAGCCCCTTGCAGGTCTCTGTCATCACCGACGCCGATGGTCTGGGCGGCTATGTGCGGCCGGGGCAGTCGGTGGCCTACACCACCACCGTCACGCAATTGATCGACTTCGCCGACGGCGTGCTGGAAGTGACGATCCCGCCCGAATTCGGCGGCAGTGCTGCCCCGTCCCTTTATCTGATCCCGGCCAATGCCACCACGCCCATGAGCGCCACCCATCGCAGCGACCTGACCGTGGGCTTGAGCGTGCCCAGCCGCACCGAACTGCCGGTGGTCAGCACCGCCCGCGCCCGCCGGCCCTCGGCGGCTGCGGATACGTGGTCGTGGTTCCAACCCAACTCACAACCGCTTGACCGGGATCAGAACAATTCCCGCGGGGCCGATGTCGCCGCCGCCCGCTACGACCGACCCGACGGCTATCTGATTTCCACCATGAAATCCAACATCAGCGCCCGCGGCGGAACCGGCGACATCGTCATCTATCCCCTGCCCGATGGCACGCCGAGAGCGCTGGACAGCGACAACCTCAACCAGTGGTTCCGCCGAACCGACGCCCCTTCCAGCACTGCCTGCGCCAGCACCGGCCAGTGTCTCACGGTCTGGGATCATCTCGACAACTGCGGGGAAGTGACGCTGACACAATTCAATCTGACCGACGAGGGCAAGGATCACGTCACCAGCGGGGCTGAGATCATGATCTACTTCGCCCCGGACGGCGGCCCCAATCCTGCCCCGACCGATTCGGTCTGGTCCAAGATGTGGAGTTTCAATGATTGGGGGCCGTGGCTGGATATGGACTCCGGCACGCGGGTCGGCCCCAACGCCTACGGCCTGCCCAAGACGATTCAGTTCTGCAACCCCAACGACCCCATCGGCGGCAAGAATTATTACGCCCGCTTGCAGGTCTGGGAGAGCGACAGCGACAGCGCGGAAGATGTCGGACATCTGGACATCCGCCTGGATCGTTACACCCCGCCTGTCGATCAACGGCTTGATTTCATCCTCGGTCCCAGCAACAAGAATGGCGATAACTACGGCGTGCGCGTGAAAGTGCTGCCGACGGTTCCGCACAAGACCCGGCATCGGATCGCCGGGGCCATCACCGATCCCAGCGCCAATATCCTTCGTCAACAATTCAGCTTGTTCGACCGCGGCGGATCGGGCGTGGGTGGCGGCGTGGGCGATTTCACGCCTTCAGTCGCCAGCAACGGCGACAATTTCCTGGTGGCGTGGAACGCCAAGGGCACGGGCTATAGCTACGACAGCAACCGGTGGTGGATTGAATCAGTGGTGATGGGGCGCTTGTTCGACAAGAACGGCAATCCCCTCACGGCGCAGATGGCGCTTTCAGACACGCTCGTCAAATGGATACCTGCCAGCTACTACACCTCGGCGGATGGCACGCAATTCCTGGATTGGGATGTGCCGCTGGACGAGACCAGCGCCGATCTGATACCCAGCGTGGTCTGGGCGGGCGACCGCTACCGCGTGGTCTGGTCGAAGCTGCTGGACGCCAACACCAAGACCCTGCTCGCGAAGGACGTTTACGCCAACGGTTCCATCGTTCCCGGCAGCGACTACACCATCAGTTCTTACGTCAGCCCTGCTTCCACCGAGCGTGACCAGCCGCCGCAACTGGCTTACGATCCGGTCAATGATACCTACATGGCGCTGTACATTAATAAGGATGGCAACCTCAGCGCCCGCCTGTGGTCGAAGGATGAGAGCACCCTGTCCGGCAAGACGCATTTCCTGAACGGCGTCACTCAGCCCACCCGCCCCGCCCTCGCCTACTATCCGGCCACGGGCGGCTGGATCATCGCCGCCGAGGAGTATTACGGCGACATCAGCTACCGGGCGTTGGATGCGGATGGCAACACGATCATGGATAGCGATACGCCCATCAGTATGGGCGGTCTGCGCCAGACCGGACCGCTGACTTGTCCCGCCCCTGAATCCAGCCCTGTCATCGCCCTGCCTTTCGAGGGCTTCCCCGGCGACAACCACTTCCCCAACGCCATGTCCGGCGGCAGCGACTACGACGCCTGGTGTTCGGGCGGGACCTGCCCGTTGGTCGGAGGCAGCGGCGTCGGTCGGGCCGGCATTGAGATAACCACCGGAGCAAATAAGCGCATTCCGCCCAGCACCGACCGCGCTCTGCTTTTCGATGGCATCGATGATCGGGTGTGGTTGTACACGCCGCTCACCGGCGACTTCACCCTATCCATGTGGCTGAAGACCACGCAGCCCGGCTCCGGACGCTTCTGGTGGGAAGGCCGCAACATCGTCTACGGCGATGTGCAAGGCCTGACCCGGCGCTTCGGGCTGTCCATCGGCAACGAGGGCAAAGTCCTGTTCGGCGTCGGCGACCTCAGCACCTCCGTGAACGGCAGCATCGTCATCAACGACGGCCAGTGGCATCACGTCGTCGCCACCCGCAGCGCCGCCAGCGGCAATTTCGCCGTCTACGTCGACGGAGCTCTCGCTGGACAGAACTCGAAGTGGGCCGGGCCGCTCGATGTTTCGCCCACCCTTTTCATCGGCAACTTGCAGGCGAACGTGCCTTCCTTCAAAGGCGCGCTCGATTTCCTCACCGTCTATCCCGCGGCCATGCAGGCGGATGCCGTGCTCGATCTCTACCAGGGTGAACTGCCCTCCGACCTGGGTTACACGCCCAACCCCACCGCCTGCATACTCGGCGGCGCTGGCCCCAACGGCTTCCCCGTCGCCAGACTCGGCCTGGAACGAGAATTGGCGCGCGGCACAGGGCCGTTCACCAGCGTCGGCGGCGTTTATCTCACCGTGGACAGCGATCGGCCCACCTCGACCATCGCCCTGGACGACGGCCAATATCTCAAGGCCCCGCCGAATGGCGAACCCGAAACCCTGATCATCGGCGGCTCGGCTTCCGACGGCAGCGGTGTGGGCGTGAATAGGGTCGAGATCGAGCAAGATGGTTTCGTCCGTATCGCCAATGGCACAGAGACCTGGGCCGCGCCGATTGACTTCCGCGAGGGCATGATCACCGTGCGCAGTTATGCCACCGACTACTTGGGCAACGCCGAAGCAGTCGGGGACAGCGTCACTATTTATGGCGACGGCACGCCACCCGTGATCACCGCCAGCCTGCCCGGCGAGTCTGTGCTCAGCACGCGCGCCGGCAACGGGGCCTGGCGAGCGCCTGTCATCGCTGACGTGCGCGACCCGAACATTGACGCCGCTGTGCCCGGCAGCGGCGAGAGCATGGTCGAAGTGCTGTTACAAGGCAGCGACGGCGTGCTGTTCGGCTGGCAGGAAGCAGTGCGACAGGCCGGAGCGCAGGATGCCGCCGGGGTGCAGCAAAGCGCCTGGTCGCTCTACTATGAACTGCCGCCCGCCATCGGCGACCCCACCGGTAGCTACACCGTCACCGTCCGCGCCGCCGACGCAGTGGGCAATGTCAGTGAGGAAGAGATCGGCGTCATCCATCTGCTCATCCCCGACATCGACGCCGACATCCGCCCCGAAGACGCCGATCTCGACCCGATCACCGAATCCCGACCCCTGGCCGGGGCGATCACCAGCGTCACCGGCATCGCCAGCGCCGAAGCCGTGCTCACGCCCATCGACCAGATCCTGACCATCTCCGACACAGTGCTCCATCTGTCTCTCGACGAACCGGCAGGCTCCGAGTACTTCGATGACGCCACGGTCAATAACCATGACGCCGGCTGCATCTCCGGCTACTGCCCCTTCCCCGGCCAGCCCGGCCCCATCGATGGCGCCGTGCAATTCACCGGAGACGAATGGCTGGAAGTGATCGGATCGCCCAAACTGGATGCTTTTGGCTCCGGCAATTTCAGCATTGCCGCCTGGTTCAAGACCGGCATCAAAGGCGGGTCCATCTTCAGCAAAGTCGGCACTGATGGCAAGTACCTGCTTTGGGTCGATGATGCCGGGCGGCTCAACTTCGACCTCGAAGGCAAGGACGGCAATTACATCTCGGCCAGAACAAGCGGCGGGGTGACCTCCAACACCTGGTATCACGTGGCGGCGCTGGTCGATCACGACAGTTTCGGCGGCGAAGCACGGCTGTATCTCAATGGACAGGAAGCTGCCTACACCGGTTTCGATCAGGATGTCTCCAATGACGGCGTGCTCGAAATCGGCATCGGTTTCAACGGCCTGATCGACGACGTCATGCTGATCAACCGGGCTTTGACCGTCCCTGAAATCCAATCCTTCGCTGACCCAGCCAGCCGCTCTCGCCTGCCCGTGAGCCTGACCCCGACCAGCCCCAACAGCGCCAACTGGCAGGTCGTCGTGCCGGAAGGCGAAAATGCCGGTCTTGAAGGCTTCCACCAGCTCGACCTGATTGTCAGCGATAGCCACGGCAACCGCCACCGCATCAACGACCTCTGGCGCGGTGTGATCGACACCCTGTCGCCCCGTCTCACTTTCACCGGCGGAACCACCGGCCAGTTCTACTATGACGAGAACACCCAGAATCCGGTCGTCGACATCGGCTATCAGCTACGAGCCGAGGACTTACATCTCGACATCGAGCAGTTCCGGGCGCTCTGCACCGAGCAAGGCCAGAGCCAGCGCGGTTATCTGGACGAACCCTGGCTGGACCTCTTCCCCGACCTCACCGTGCGCGATAGCGCCACCGCTGCCTGCCATAACTGGGCGACCGCAGCGAATCCGACCGAGACAGCGACGGCGTGTGACACTTACGGCCACTGCACGACGGTCAACCTGACGGTGGACACCTCGGCGGTGCTACTCAGCGCTCAGGCGGCGAATCAAACTTCCAATCCCACCATTGTCTGGCCGCTCAACGGCAGCACCGTGGCCATTACCGACACCATCACCATCAAGATGGCGGCGGCTTCAGCCGGGGCGTTGCAGAAGATGGAAGTGATGAACATGACCACCGGCGACGTGTTTGAGGATGTGACCTTCACCCAGGAAGAGAATGTCGCTCTGACTGTGCGTACCATCACCTTCCCCGCCCCCGCCGAAAACGCCTATGACATCGGTGTACGCACCACCGCCTGGGATGGAACCGTGATCACCGGGGCTGGTGTGGATGTCGTACTGGACGCCCAGCCCCCGACCGGCGGGCTGATCACCGAACGCCTAACCGAAGCGGACGCCTTCGGCATCACCAGCGGCGTCATGCGCTTCAGCGGCGTCGCCACCGATTCGATGGGCGACGACAACATCGCCACCGTGCAGGTCAGCATCAACGGCGGGCCCTGGGTCGATGCCACCGTGCATGGCGACGGAACCTGGTCAACGGCGCAATACGTCGGCCCCAATCCTTTCCACAAGACGATCCCCGTCTCGGTAAAAATCATCGATAAAGCCGGGCATGCGACCACGGATTCGAAATCGGTGTTGGTCGACTTCGACCCGCCGCCTGGCTTCGACCCCGGCCCCACACCAACTTCGACACCCACTCCAGTCCCCGGAGTAACCGCCACACCAACGCCAACAGCTACAGCGACCCCCATTCCCGGAGCCACAGCCACGCCAACAGCGACGCCAGGTCTGCCGCCGGGCATCAAACTATTCCTGCCGTTGACCATGAGGCTAACGGCGAGCTAGATCAGCGGGCAGTCCCTCGATGTATTTACGAGGCGGCTTCCAGGCTCGCAGCGTCCCGCAACTTTGTGCAAAGTAGAAAGCTGAGCAACATCAGGCCGATTAGCACGGTTAATGGCATCGTCATCGAACCCGTTTCTGGAGATTTGAAGATATCCATTCCCAGGATGAAGGCGATGCCGGAAACCTGACCCATCAACAGGAGCAGCCCGTTCGATGTGCCTTCCGGGGCTGGATAGGTGACTTCAGCGCCATACTGGAACCCAATCGGCCCCGCGCTGAGTAAGAAGAAGCCGAAGACAAACGAAGCGATAAGAAGCGCCGAATAGCCCGATGCAAATGTGATGCCAATCAGGCCCAGGGTCGCGCCCGCCAGTGCAAGCAGCAGGAAGGGCGTACGCCTGCGCACGTGATCCGAAAGTATGGGAACGACCAGCGCGCCGATGATGCCGCCAATGATCATGAGGCCGCCGATGTTTCCCGCCTGGACAACCGAGAAGCCTCTCGGCCTGACAATGTCTTCGATCCAGGTGGTCACGGCATTGAACACGCCCAGACCGACGAAGAAGATCAGCATGAGGAGGATGAAATTGCGTATGTGCAACGACGCCTTGAGGCCATCGAAAACCAGCGAACGTTCCTCTTGATCGGGCGAACAGGGAGACGTAGGCGGGCGCTCTTTCACAACCACAAAGAATATGATGGCGGCAACGACGGCGGCGATTCCGTAAACAAGAAGCATGGTTTCGATGTGGGTCAGTAGCGTCAGGTAGGGCGTCAGGGCCAGCGCCACGACGATGCCCAAATAGATTGCCAGCGAGCCCAGTCCGGAGGCGGTGGCTCTTTCCCGCACCGGAAACCAGCGGGCGGCGACGGTGGTGATGGCATTGAGAATGAAGGGCTGACCGATGGCGATGCCGATCTGGGCGATCAGAACGAATGTGTAGTCGAAGGCAAGCAGTCCCCGCATCAAGCCAAACACGCCGGTCAATGCCGCGCCCAATCCCACACCCACTCGAATCCCATAGGTGTCGATGACCCAGGAGGCCGGGATAGCGAAGATGATGTAGACCACCATGAAGCTCATCGACAGGAGGCCGATGCTGAGATCGGAAACCCCATAAAATGTTGCGGCGATCCCCGTAATCGGCGCGAAGGTAATCCAGGAAAGCTGATTGACGGCGATCACCAGCATGAACGCAAACAGAACAACCCAACGATAGCGGTAAACTTTGTAGTCTGTCTGTGTCATGCGCAGAAACCTCGATGTTTGAATCTTTGCGACGGTGAAGTGGAGGTCAGGAGATTGCACTTTGAACGGTGACGCTCGATGGTCTGGATCGGACTTGCTGGTCAAAGTTCACAATCTTCCGGCGCTGCTATTATCGTTAATTCATCAAGATTCTCACAACGGTTCCGCGTGCAATCACAACGTAGCTTCTACACACCACGTCGCTGTTTATGGGGACGAAGAAGTATCGCTTCCGCTGATCTGGCGGGCAGGGGATTGAAGCGACCGCTACCCTACCCGACTAGAAATGCGATCAATGCCTCGATTTCATCCTGGCTCAATTCCAGATTGGGCATTTTTGTATTTGGCCGAATGCTTGCGGGATCGGCCAGCCACAGCCGCAGAAATTCGGGCGATGATTTGTACTCGGAAAGATTCGGGCCAACCTGTGTGACAAAGGGCTGATCGATTCCGCTGCGAATATGACAGGTGGCGCAGCCCTTCGCCATAAACAACGCTTCGCCGTAATGCCCCTGCTCGACGTTTGTCGATTCGACCTGCGCCGACGCCGCATCCTGTGAAGTACTGAGCGCCGCGCCAATCCCGATCACCACAATAAGGCCGGCAGCAATGACGGCGACGAGGCCATAGCGCTGCCCGTTTCGCAGCCACAGAACAAGCAGACCGCCCAGTCCAGCCATTGCAAGTGTGAGAATGAGAAGCGGCAGGCTACTTCCGGCCGGGATCGTGATCCCAGTCTGTGCCGATGCCGATGCAGCCGGGACGACCGAGAGCGGTTGGAAATTGACTACCCGCTGGTCGCCATGCGCCCCGCCCCATTCCCAGGTTCCTGCGCTGGGGAACTCCAACTCGGCCACGTAATGGCCGGTCGCCCCTTCCCGTCGTGAAGTCGCACGGATGCTTTCACCGGTTTCGGGGTTGGTTGCCACCAGGGCAAAACCATCCCAGTCCACCCGTGTGACGCCATGGCCGCGAGTCGTGAATCCGATTTGCAGCGGCTCTCCGACCTGCGCTGAACCTGGAACCGTGTCGAGCGTGATGGTCGCCCAGCCTCCGGCGCTGGCCGGGACGGCGAGAAGAATAAGCAGCAAAGCAGTGATGGGAATCGTTCGTAGCAGAAAGCTGAAGCGTGTGTGCATGGAAAACCTCCGTGGATGAACGATGTTCGTTACAAGTGATACACCAAAACGCTCGATTTGGTTCCGAGTTCGCCGGTCGGTCTGGCTCGAAACCGCCTCTACTGATTCTTTGCAAACTTTGCATTTAAGCCTTTTCAGAGGAGCCGACATTTCACCGCAACGTTTCGGCGATGGCGACCGCCTCCTCCATCGATAGGTCCGATTCCAATCGATAAGTTTTTCCATCCTCCTCCCAGATCAGCACCCGACCTTCGACCAACTGCCGAAACTCGAATGCGTTATCTTGCGAAAGCAGGAAGTAAGGGCCTTCAGTCCAGAAAGCGGGCCGGCCGTTGACCTCGGTTTCGGCCACCACCACCGGCAGGCCTTTCTGCAGAAAACCTCCGGGGCCGATCTGCATCAGCATGTGAGTCGGATGTCCGTCGTCGTCCAGCCAGACCATGATCGTCGTCCAGCCTCCCAGGCGTTGCAGATAGATGGCATCAGGTTGGGGCAGAGGGGAATCGGGGCCGGGCAGAAGAAGTGGGAAACCCAATTTTGCCTGGGCTTCGTCCAGCGTCGTGCGACCGGCCAGATCCAGGGCGGCGACGAACTGCTGGCGGGACAAAGCTTGTTCGGCAGTTGGCGTGGCCGTGCCTTCGGGCGGCAGCAGATGGATGCGCACCGCGCCGATGCGCAGCACTTCGAGCATAGCGGCACGGGCCTGAGGGATGGCGAGCAGGCTGAGCAGCACAACCAGGGCCAAAGCGGCTGCCATCGCCAGACCTCGGCGGGGGCGATACCGTTGTCGCTGTCGTCCGGCCAGTTTGCTGGCGACTCCCGCGGCGATATCGGGGGTTGCGGGCCAGACGAACGCGCTGGCCGACTGCCGCAACAAGTCATTCAGTGATTGCTGTTGCATATCATTCATGGACGAGACTCTCCCGCAATTCGGGGGCTTCCTGTTCGATCACCTGGCGCAGACGCCCCAGCGCCCGGTGCAGTCGAGATTTGACCGTGCCGCGCGCCACGCCCAGGGCGTCGGCGGTCTCGGCCTCGGAGAACTCAAGATAATAGCGCAAATAAATCACTTCCTGATCGACCTGTCGCAAATGGCGGATGGCCTGCAACAGCCGGTCGGCATCATCATTCACCTGCGGCGGTGGGGCGGTTCTGCGTTCTTGCGATTGCACGAAGCGCTGCACGGCGGCGAAATAGCGGCCAATGGAGCGGCGGCGGTTGCGGGCCAGATTGGCCGAGATCGAAACCAGCCAGGGTCGCAAGGGTCGGTCGGCGTCAAAGCGGTCGAGATAGCGGAAGGCGCGCAGGAAGGTCTCCTGCGCCACATCTTCGGCATCATCGGCGTCGTTGAGCAGCAGGTATGCCATACGAAAGACGGCGGTCTGATGCTCGCGCACCAGCGCCTCCCAGGCGGCCACATCGCCCAGCCGGGCGCGTTGCGCCAGATTTGGTTCGTTCAAGCAACCTCTCCGGAAAGGTTAATCTACAGAAGTATACACCGTCCGCCCACGGATGGTTCCCGCTATCGTCCGCGCGTCCCTTCATCGAGCATCCCCAGAAAATCCTCCATCAGCGCCACGAATCGTTCCGATTGCTCGGTGTGCACCCAATGCCCCGTCCCGGCCACGAATTCCAGGCGGCAATCGGAAATTCGTGCGGCCAATCGCTCCACGTCTTCCGGCAGATTGCCCACCTCGCCCTCGCCGTTGATCAGTAACACCGGGCAGAGCACATCGCTCGCCTCCTCCATGCAGATATTACCCCCGGCAGCGGCGATGGCCTCCGTCGCCCTCACCCAGCCTTCGATCATCGGCTCAAGCTGTTCCTCCCCATGGTCGGCGATGATGTTGGCGCGCCAGACCGCCCGCTCCGGCCCCCATGCGCTCACCGGCAACCCATTCTCCACCGCCGCCAGATGCTCCGGCGGCATGCGCCCCGACACGCCCCACGCCACCACCGCCCGCACCAGGTCGTGACGGGAAGCTGCCAACAAGATGGCGCTCTCGGCTCCATCACTGAACCCCAACACGATGGCCGGCCCCAAATCGAGGGCGTCAAGCAGGGCTGCCATATCATCGGCATCGCGCGGGTAGAAATCGGGCGGGAAATCCCGATTGGGCGGACGGCTCGCCCCATAGCCGCGCAGGTCAGGCGCAATCACATGGTAGGATTTCGCGAAATGATCGATGAGCGCGCCCAGATGGCGTCGAGCCGTGCCGGTGAAACCATGCAGCATCAGCATGGGCGGGCCGGAACCCAGGTCGAGATAGGAAATGATTGCGTCGTCGGGCAGTGTGATTGTTGTACGCATAATAGTAGCTGCGACTCACTCCAAATCCAGGCTGGCAGCGACCGCCCGCGTGATCTCGTCCGGCGGAATGTGGGTCGTTTCCAATCGTCGTTCACTCTGGCGAGCCGTTTCCGCTTCGATCACAGCTTTGAATTTCTCGATGTCCGCTTGCGCCTCCTTACGTTTGGTAGGAAGGATCATTCGCGTCATGCTCCGACCAAAGATATTACCCTTAACCGGCCCCCATTCCTGAACAAGTTTCGTGCCCACTGGCTCAGGTTCGAGTCGATAGTCCATCAAAATGCGGATAGAAGACCCGGGAATCGGCACCAGATCCTCGGTGGTCATCTGCTCGAATGGCCGCCATTGCACCACGGTCTGCATGATGATGACATCGCCGTGATAACACTGGTATTTGCTGCCTTCGGCGATGCGGCCATTCTTCCGGTCGAGCACCACTTGCCGGTCGGAGCCGATGAGCACCCTGCGAAAATCGGGTTGGGCGAGATAATCCCAGACCAGTTCGACCGGTAAGTCGATCACTGTCTCAACGTGAAGCGATACTTTGTCGGGCGGTATCGTGATGCGCAGACTCTCCTTCCTGGCCTCCCACACCGGGTGCATGTCCTCGACCCAAACGACTACTTCACCCAGATGTTCGTAGCTCTCCCGATGCTCTGTCATCCCCGCCTGCGCTTCTGCCAAACCCAACTTACGGATGGCGACATCGGTGTAAAGCGTGTACGCCCGGATGCCCGTCTGCTCGACCACATGATTCTTGAGCAGGCGATGGATGAGATTGACATCGCTGCCGACCAGCTCTTGCCTATCGCCCAGGCGCTGGATGGCGAAAGTGGCACGGTGGACGAAAAACTTGAGATCGAGCGAGGAGACGTTGGCGCAGGCGCTGCACTGGCAGGTGTTATTCAACACCATGAGGTCGATGGCGCGACGAAACGCCACATAGGTATTCTCCACCATCTCCACGAACGTCTGTCCCTGCAATTCGACCCCGGCCAGACTGTAACTGACAACGGCGTCACCCTCCAGCCGATAGACTTGCAGGGGTGGGCGTGTATGCTCGATCAGTAATTCAAGCAACGTGGTTAAAATACCCTGTGCGTGCTCCAGCTCCGAAGTGCTGAGATAGCGCGTATAGCCGGAAATATCGGCGATGAGCAGAAAGCCTTGTTGAGTGGATGTCATCACATCGTCCTATCAAGTCTGGCGCGCTAAGGAGCGGCTGAACCCCGATTCAAGCATATTCGAGCGTATCAGCGCTATTTACAACATACACGGCTACAGCCTCGGATTTGCCCTTGAGCATCAACTCGCGTCGTTCAAGGTCGTCGATTCTGAGCTTAGCCATCATCGCTGCTGTTTCGCTGACCAATATCTCGCCGACAGCGGCGGCGGAAGAAAGGCGGGCGGCCGTGTTGGGTACATCCCCCAGCACAGTAATATCGACAGCTCCTGATTGTGATCCCACCGAACCTACAAAGGCGCGCCCTGTGTGCACGCCAATTCCGATTGGTATCCAGGGCAACGATTGGGCGCCATGCCCGGTTGCGCGCAGCAGCGCTTTGGCGGCATCGATTGCGCGAAGGGTGTAATCCGGGCCGACAAATCCCGGCACATACATGCCAGCAACCTGATCGCCAATGATTTTGTCAATCAGCGCGTCAGACTTGACCATAATCTCGGTGGCGGTGTCGTAAAAACGGTTGATAAGCTTGCTATATTCCACCGGCGCCATAGATTCGGCCAGGGTCGTCGAACCTCTGACATCAGCAAAGAGCAAGGCCAGTTCGATCTCGGCCCCACCCTGGTACTCACGGGCGAACTGCTCGCAAATATTGCACAGATGCGGATTCAGGTTCGACGGAATCTTGCCATAGATGAGTCTGGTCACCATACCGCCAGCCCCGCCGAATGGTGCAAAACAGCTTAAGCATCGGGGCGAACCCGGCAGGATTCTGAAGATATGCCGTTGCCGCACAGCCGTTTCCCCGCCCATCAGGTATTGCCGCCAAAGCTCCTCGATTTCTGCTTCATTCAGGGATTTCTGGGGCATGCTAACAACTCTTCAAAACAGTGTGGATAAGCTTCAGGCCTGGATAGCGGGTGCGAAACTATTGTACCTTCTGGCGGCGCTAATCGAAATCATCGCCTTGAGGGGTGGTTATGGGGGACAAATCAGCCGGTGAGGCAGCGCCAGCATAAGCGCCACCACACCGGCTTGTCTCGTCGAAATCAGACCGAGATCACACCCAACTGATGCAGCATGCCCAGTTGATCAAAATGCGCCCAGCTCTCGATTACCATCCCGTTGCTGATGCGAAATAAATCAACATCCTTCACCCTGACTGTTTTGCCGGTTGGCGGAATGCCTTCTAATGGACCAGTGTTCGTGCCTGTAAAGACTGACCAGGTGATAACTGTGTCATCCTCTGCGATCACCTCTTCGATGATCATCCGACCATCAGGAAAAGCCGCACGGAATCCGGCAACGAGTTCCTTGAAACCTTCCGTGCCCATCGTTGTCATGGTTTCATCCCCACGCGATTGGAAATCTGGCGCGACAAGTTCCTCGATCACTCCGTAATCCCCTTGATTAATGCCATCCTCGATGAGACGACGAACAAGGGCTTTATTGGCTGTAGTTGACATGATATTACCTCCAGGAGATTGTGACTATGGTGAATAAGTGTCGGACATGAATGGATGTATGGCTGAGATCACGCCCAATGGTTGGGGCATCCCCAACTGCTCGACCGCCTTGTCATTCTCGATACAAACGGCATTCCCTCGACCTCTAAACCTCACTCGCAATGGCGGCTGCGATGTGACGCGTCTGTTCCCCGACCCCCAGCAAAAGCCCGGATTTCTGGCTGTTCATCCAGGGCAGTCCGGCGAAGTATAAACCCGGTTGTGCGGTCACGCCGTGCTGTTGTATCGGGAGCCCAAACGAGTCTGTGACCGGCAGCTTGACCAGGTTGAAATCAAAGGCATAGCCTGCCGCCCAGATGACCGAGCTAATGCCGGCGGCCCCCAGACTAAGCTCCGTGACGATGTCGGCATCGAAGCCATCGCGTAGCAAAGGTGGTCGTTCGCCGGGCGCATCCAGCCCCATGCGAGCGATATAAGCATCGATAAAATCCAACATGGCGCCTTCCAATTGGTCAGATTTTGCCAGGCATTCGTTGCGATCGGGCGCGATGAACAGAGTTCCATCATCGGCGCCTCGCACGTGCCCCAGAAGCGTTACCCCATCGCGCGCGAACTTGTGCAGGTTGAGATCGTGGCCGCCGCCTGCGCCCGAAACATGCGGAATTGTCATGAAGCGCGCGGCTGGCGTCGGCAACATATCGGCGGTTCGATTCAGATAGCCATTGAGAGACAGCCAGCGGTAGATATCTTTGCCACGGTACCGTCGGGGCGCACGACCTGCCCCGCCAATCGAGAGATAGACCCTGCGGCCGGACTTGTAGAGTTCCTCTGCGATCTGGCAGCCTGACTGGCCGCTGCCCACGACCAATACTGCGCCTGATGGCAGAGTCGCCGGATTGTTGTATTCGCCGGAGGCCAGTTGCAACAGGTTGGGAGGCAGGTCGTAGGCAAAAGCCGGTATTTTCGGACGCTGGAAAAGCCCGGTGGCGACAACTACATTTCGCGCCTCGAAGTCTTCTTGAACGCTGTGCACTCGATAGCCTCTCCCGTCGGGTGATGGCGATACATCGACTACCTGAATGCCATAACGCACCGGCAGGGCGTTTTCTGAAACGTAACGCTCAAACGTTTCAATCACATCGTCCCGAAGCATAAAACCATCCGGATCGTCTCCGTCATATTCAGCGCCGGGGAGCAGAAAGGACCAGTTAGGCGTTACGAGGGTGAAGGAATCCCAACGCTGTCGCCAGGCGTTTCCGGGACGATCAGCCCGTTCTAAGACCAGATGCTCCCGGCCAAATTGCGTGAGCCAATAGCTGGTCGCAAGACCCGCCTGTCCGCCGCCGATAATTAGCGTTTCAACTTGTTTCATTTATCGTCACCTGCTGAAAAACTGATCCAATACGTCTTGATCATCCGTAAAACCCCAACCCTCGACGACCTTTCCCTCATCGGTCACGCGCATGAGATGCCCGCCGCGAATGTTTATCGCCATACCTTTCCGTTCACCCGCCAGCGAAAAAGTGGTCATAACCAGATTGCGATTGACCATCACATCAGCCAGGGTAAAATCCCAGCGGTCGAGCGGCATCATACGCGAGACCATCAGTTGCGTGTACTCTTCATAGCCATCATAGTCGCCTGACACGGGATTACGACCGGGCACATGCCAGATGATGTCAGCGGCAATGCTGGCCCGCTCGGATTCGTCGCCTTCGTACATTTTGCATACGACTGCGATGTTACGCATATCTTGTTCATTCATGCCTGAATGCTCCTCGCTTCCACAAAGTTGTCGATTAGGCTCAGAAGAGTTGCCCAGGTTTTTGGCCGAGGCTGTCATACCCAAACATCTCTCAGGGATGCTGGTCGGAGTGGACGGAAATATGATGTTGCCCTCACACATTCGATTCCAAGATTTGAACGCCGCCGTCCAACTCTCAGAACATATTCACTATAGAACTTTTTAATCGGCAAGCAGTGATCAAATATCCCATTTTGTTAATGGAACCCTCACGACGGAATTACGAAATCAGACGACTATACTGATTGAACTGGCAAAGGTCGTCAACGCAGACTTCACTGGCTATGAACGGGGAACAAATCGATCTTGCTGGCGGCTGTCACGGTGGCTGCGGCACCGTGTAATTCGCACATTTGGGAGATATCGATCATGAAAGACTCCGTATATCGGCTGTTGTCCGGAATTGCCGTGTTCACCATCGTGTTCGCCCTCATGGCTGGCAGTCAATTGAGGGCGGATGATTCGACCATCGTCATCGCCGGTACATCCGCAGATGAGCGGGATGTGAGTTTTGCGTGGGATTCCGTAGCTGGGGAATGGCTGATCGGATACGAAATCCCGAATAACGTGATGGTGCAGAAGATGTCCGGCGATGGAACGCTCGTCGGCGCGCCAACCCCCATCGACAACGAAGGCGGTGTAGATACACCGGTGGCATATCTCCTTGAGAACGGCCGGGCCGGAATGGCTTTCTTCGACCTGCGTTTCGATCCGCTGCCATCAATAACGCAAGTGTTCGCACCTCTGCAGGATGACGACGATGAAGATGATCACCCGCCCGATTGCGATTGCGGCGATTGCTCTGCTACTTTTCCAGGAGCCACAAGCCAGATTCCGTTGGCCAACGGGCCGGGGCAACAATACCCGCAGACTGCCTTTACCGGTAATTTCCTCTACCTCCAACGCCAGGATGGCAGCCCCCGGCAGTTGTTGAATCTCAACCTGTCTAATTTCCAACGAATTCCGATCAGCGACGGCACGGCTGAAGTAACTCAGGCTGTTGCTATCGATAACTCAACAGGCGGCGGCACAATCGCCGTTGCCGAAGAGGGAATCCTCAAAATATCCATCGTCATGACTAATAGCGTAACGATTTCAAACACGCAGGTCATTTCTGCTACGGATGTCGATGGATTGGCGCTCACAAACAATTCCGATTCAACGACGATCCTTTATCGCACGGGAGATGATGAAACCGCCGAAATTGGCTATGTCAATCTTGATTCAACCTCCCTGCAACTGCTCTCGCAGCCCCAGACTTTGGAAACCTCGAACGAGCCGGATGATCCGGCTACCGCCTGCCTGCCGGATGGTCGCTGCCTGATTGTGTGGGAAGAAAAAACCGTTGAGGACATCACGGATATTTGGGTCGCATTCTCGCAGAATGGGCGAATCGGGCCGGGCTTTCAGCTGACAAGTGAGGGGGGAAACGAACACGCTTTTGTCGCAGCCAACCCCGACAACGAGAATTTCCTGGTGGGATGGGATCATCAAAACCAGAATGACCGGGATGTGCAGGCGCAGATTGTCCCCGCGCAGGCGTTGCTAAATCAGAGCGTCTATTTGCCGATAATCTTCAAGTGAAGCCAGCGCAAAGTCTGGCGGGTGGATCGCTTATCCCACCTGATTGACCCTATGCTCGATGGAAATTAGCGGCGCTTCCAACAGCCGCGCCAGACCCTCTCCGCCCCAGCTCATCACGATGTTGTGATTCGACTCGAAAATCGGGCGGGCGATGGGCGCAAACAGATTCATCCAACGCCGCGTGGTGCGCACGTTCCAGTCGTATTGGACAGTCGTCACATCGCCGTCCTGCGACAGCCGCCATAACCCTGTCCCCGCCAGTTCGCCGCTGGCCCGGCCTTCCAACTCATGCGGGCGTTCGACTCGTGTCGTCTCGACATTGAACACCAATCGATAGGGCAGCTTGCTCTTCCAGGTGTAACGCAATCTGGCCCCGACCCCGTTACTATCCCCGCCCTGCAGCAACTCCGCCGCTTCCACGCCCTGCCACCACCGCGGCCAGCGCTCCGAATCATAGATAGCTTCCCACACCGGGTCGATGGGAGCGCGTATCCGCCAGAGAGTCGAAAATGAATAGTCGGTCATGGGTGTGGTCTCCTCTTGGTCAATGGAATCACAGATGCGCTGAGCCGGCATGTTGCGTTGCGTGTCACTTCTTCACCTCATCACGACCTGCCGATACGCCTGCCGCAATCTCTGTTCCACCTCGTCCCAATCGGCGGCGATGTCAGGCGAATAACCGCCGGTGATGCGGTCCACGGCCACGGCAGCGAGAGCGCGTTCCCGCGCCGATGCGTCCAGTGATGCCGATGCGGCTTTGGGGAACAGGACTTTGTGCAGACGACGGAGTGAATCGACCATGGGTTCGATGTCGCCGTCGTGGGTCGGGGATTGTTTGCGCTCGTTCGCCAGGCGGCGATGCACGATCCAGTAATCGACTTCCAGCCTCGCCATCTCTCTGGCCTCAGTCTTCAGGCCCGCTGCACGCCGCGCCTTGGCGTAATACCGTTGCAGATGCGCCAGTGTCGCCGGGATGTCGTTTTCAACCGGGGCGAAGGCGACGCTGGCGAGAACGATGTCGGTGGCGGCCAGGATGGCCGTGGGCAGTGACATGCCAAATTGCTCGCGATTGAGGCCGACCATCAGCCTGAAAACACGCAGCCATTTGTGATCGTAGTACGCGCGCCATCCGGCCGCCTCGAAATAAGCGACCCGGTCCGGCGCAAATGAAGGCGATTCTGGCATGGGGCTATTCCTTTGCGCCCACTCGAATTCTTCGGCGCAGGCGCACGAGAAGCACGGTGGTGAGGATAACGGTCTCGATAACCGATGAGACCACAAAGGCGATCGGGATGGAAACGACGCCCAGGCGGGCGAGTAAAACCGCGATAATCATAATGCGTAACACCAATTGCATCGTATTGGTCATCAAAGGCGTACGGGTGTCGCGCATCGAGATCAGGCCCCGGGTGACGACCTCGGTCGCCACGTACGCGGGCAGGCCAATGGCATAGATCGTCAAAACGGCGAAGGTCAGGTCGCCGGCCGCCGCCGTGAATTCGCCCCGTTCGAACAGGATGCGAATGGTGGGGCGACCAAGTACGACCAGGGCCAGCACCGCCGGGATGGCCAGACCCAGCGCCGCCAGCAGGGTGCGCAGCAAAAGCGACCGCATTCCCGACCAGTCGGCCTCATCCGCCCTGGCTGCCAGCCTGGGAAACGCCGCCTGGCCCACAGCCTGACCCAACAAGGCGATGGGCAGTCCCACCAGCAAAAATGCGTTGTAAATGGCGGCCAGCCCTGCCTGTTCGGGCGCACGCGTGGCGAACGATGTATCGACAATGAATCCGGCGTAATTGACGCTGACCGATAAGCCGTTGGGGATGAGCAGCCGAATCACCTCGCGCAGCCGGGCGCTGGTCGTATCCCACAGCAGCCGCACCCGCCCGGCCTGCCCGCGCAGTCCTGGCGACAGAATGAGCACTTGCAATATCGCGCCGACGACCACGCCAAAGGTGGGGCCGTAAATGCCCAGGCCTGGCCTCAGCCCCACGAGGGCAATGGCGATAATCAGGCTGACGTTGTAGCTGAGCACTGACAGGCCAGTGAGCAGGAATTGATTGCGGCTGTTCAGCACCGCCGTGGCCACGCTGCCTAAGAGCAATATCAGCGGCTGGATCAACATGATCCGGGTCAGGGTGACGGTAAGGCTGGCGGTGTCGGCGTCGAAACCGGGAGCCAATACATTGTTCACCAGGGCTGGCGTGAAGATTTCGACGACGATGATCAGGAGAGCGAAGAAAGCCAACAGGGTGGTAGCAATCCCGCTGATCAGCCGCCACCCCGCCGCCTCACCCTCTTCGTTGCGGGTGCTGAGCAAAACCGGGATCATGGCGCTGGAAAGCGCGCCGCCGGCGATCAGGCTGAAGAGCGTGTCGGGCAGGCGAAAAGCGGCGTAATAGGCGTTGGCCTCCATGCTCACCCCGAACTGGACGTTGAACAACACCTGCCGCACCGAGCCCAGCGCCGCCGAGAAGAAGAACGAGGCCATGAGGATGAAGCTGGCCTCGGCCACGCTGAATTCACGCGCCAACAATCCCCGCAACCGAATACGCTGGGGACGGCGAGGGACAATCGCCCGGCCTTTGCGCAGCGCCGCCGCCGGGGAGAGGTAAAGCTGTTCGAGCACGTCCGAGGCCAGGGGAAAGCCCATCCAGGCGCTCTGAGCCAGAGCGGTGATGCCGCCGAGCAGCGTGCGCTGCTCGGTCAGGGGTTGTTGTTGCGATGACGTTGTCGTTACCGTCATTGGCGCCTCATGTTTGGAAAATGATGGATGTAACTGTTCACCTTGTTTGTTGATCTCACGCAAAGCTGCTCAGTCGCAGGGGTTTCAAGATTTCCTTGGCGTCTCCGCGTTGCAGCGCCTTTTTCGGGGGAGCCAATAGTGACTATTCGATCACGCCCTTTCTCACGCTATCGCAGCCGCCAAATCCATACCTTGCAAGCTCGACGCTCGTTCTGCCCGGCTGCGGGCGTTGGCCATAAACCCGGCGCGAAAGGCTGGCTCCTGGAACAAATCGGCGATCTCGTCGATCATTTCCAGCGCAGATTCCATCTTGTCGCCCGCCTCGTGATCACGGCCCAATGCGCGCAGGACATGCGCCGAATCTGCGCGGGCGCGCCAGACGATGGGGCGAAATCCTAAAGCCAGGGCCAGCGCCTCCGCCTTTGCGAGTTCAACCAGCGCCGATTCCCACTCACCCCCGGCGACATGGACACGCCCGGCCACGAGGGCTATCAATGGCATGAGGTGTTGCATATCCTTTTCTTCGGCATAGCTGCGCGCCTCACCGATCAAAGTCGAGGCCTCATCCACTGCCCCACGGCTGGCCGCCAGCAAAGCAGTACCGGCGAGATGCCGAGGCCGCTCAATATACACGAACATATTCGGCATATTCACGCCCTTAGCGAATACATTTTCCGCCATCTCAAAATCGCCGATCATCAGGGCGCAATAGCCGAGGTCAGCCCAGGGGCTGCTGCCTGACATCGCCCCGCCCGGCATTTCCAACACCCGCATCGCCTGGCGGTGAAAATCTGCCGCCTCGTCCGCAAATTTGCCGCTGATCGCCAAATGCACGCTGCCCAATGTGCTTAGCGGCAGCGGCACTACGAATGGCAAAAACTGTTCCAGCGGCAAAGCCACTTCCAATGAACGCGCGCCATAACTCAGCGCTTTTTCGTACTCGCCCTGCCAGCGCGCAAGTTCCGCCCGAATCCAACAGCCAAGGATTAGCGAGAATAACGCTTTGATTTTCTCAGCGATACCGATGCCCTCATCCAGCGACGCTTTCGCCGCAGCCAGCCTGCCTCTGGCGATCAGCGCCATGGGAATGGTCGTTGCCAGGAGGTCCGCCTCATGCATACGATCTCCGATGTCGCGAGCAACGCTTAAACCCTCGTCAGCCTTGAGCAATGCCTCATCGAAACGCCCCAATAACATCAGGCTATTGGCGATGTGATGCATCGCCATGGCGACATATTCCGGCGATTCCAACTCCGTGCCGATGTCCACCAGATCGTCCATGTATTCGACGACCGTATCAAATTCAGCCTGAGCCGTGCACATCTGGCAACGAATGACGCTAAGTTCGGCGATGCCGGCGACAACCTGGTGCGCATTGCCCAGCCGTTCCGCTCGTTGCAAGAAGGTTTCCGCCTCCTGAAATTGACCCATTTGCAGCGCCAGAACCGCAGCGGCCTTGTTCAAGGCTGATACCTGCCCAGGGATATCGCCTGCTTCTTCGGCCAGCGCCAGCAGTTCCTGATAGGCTTGCAACGCGGGCGGAAAATCGTAGGCCATCTCATAGGCATTGCCCTGACCTTCGTAGGCGCGGCGCACAAAGCCGAAATCGGATGCCGATTCCTGCAATTCGATGGCCTTCCTAAAAAAGCCGGTCGCCTCGGGGATGGCATAAGCCCGCGCCGCCTTTTCCCCTGCATGTACAAGATAGGGCAGCGCCTGGCCCGGTTGACGAGCGTCGAGAAAATGTCGGGCGATATCGGCAAGGCGGTCGGGCTGGCGGATTGTCAGGGTTCGGGCCGCCTTAAGGTGCAATTCTCGGCGATGGCTCAATAAAATGGAAGCGTATGCCGCTTCCTGCGTCAGCACATGCTTAAAAGTGAAAACCCGCTCCGGTTCCCGGCTGCGTTCGCGCACGATCTCGCGGCGCTGGATTTCGGACAACTGCGCTTCGATATCACTGCGGTCCTCGATCAGTTCCATCAGGATTTCGAAATTGAACTCCCGGCCCAAAACCGACGCCGCCTGCACAATGCTCTTGGCCCGATCGCCCAGGTGATCCAGGCGGGCGGTGATCACCCCAACCAGCGTGTCGGGGAAAGCGATGTTGGCGATCTCGCGTGTGGCTCGCCAATGTCCATCCACGCGCACGACCAGCCCGGCATCAAGCAATGACCGGATCACCTCCTCCACAAAGAAAGGATTTCCATCCGCTTTGTCCAGAATCAACTGGCGAACCGATGCAGGCAAATCCTCGATTTCCAGCAGATTGCCCACCAATTGCCTCGCCTGCTCGTTGTCGAGCGGCTGTAACGCCAGAGTCGTATATCGATGGGCGTATTCATGGCTGGCTTTTTCGTGCAATCCCCACGACGGCTCGTGCCGGCGCGGGCGAAACGCCATGAGGATCATCAGATTCGAACGCTCGGTCAGGGGCAACAGCGATTCCAACAAAGCCTGAGAGGTCGGGTCGATCCAATGCACATCGTCGAGATAGAGAATCAGGGGGCTTTCACTGCTGATGGCTTCGAATAAGCCTGCCAGTTGGTCGAAGGTTAGCGCCCGTAACATCAGCGGGTCCAGATATTTCACGCGCTCGTGAACATCCGGCGGCATTTCCAGACCCAAAACGCTGGCGACAAATGCCGACATCTCGGCAGCGCCCTCACCGACAAGTTCGTGCAATCGTTCCGCCACGCCGTCGAAATCGCCAGCGTCAGCGCCCTCGTGTTGTAAGCCGAAATAGGAGCGCAACACGCGGACGAAGGGAGCGTAGGAGGATTCGGTCTCATAGGAATAGGAGCGGCCTGCCAGCCATCGCAGCCGGGATTCGGGATCAGCCAGCAACTCGTCCCGAAGTTCGGCGATCAGGCGCGACTTGCCCAGACCTGCTTCGCCCATGACCGATATGATTGCGCCCCTGCCCGTCTGCAATTCGGCGAAGGCCTTGCGCATTTCCCGCACTTCCATGTCGCGACCCACCAGCGGCGAGCGCAACCCAACCAGTCCGCGCATCGCTCCACGCTCAGCCTTGCGGCCCAGCACCCGGTATGCGGTGACCGGATCCGCTTTGCCTTTTACCTCCAGGCCGGAAACCGTCTCGAACTCGAACAGGGGGGCGACGAGTTTGTGGGTCGCCGCCGAAATCTGTACAGTGCCGGGCACGGCGGTCTGCTCCATGCGCGCCGCCATGTTGATGGCATCGCCCAGGGCGGTGTATTCCATGCGCAGGTCCGAACCCATGGCCCCCACCACCACCAGCCCCGTATTCACACCCACCCTCACGCTGAAGTCCAGCCCCCATCGTTTGCGGACGACCTCCTTGTATTGGTCCACCCCTTCCAGAATGCCCAGCCCGGCCAGCACGGCGCGTTCGGGATCATCCTCGTGAGCGATCGGCGCGCCAAAAAACGCCAGCAGCCCATCGCCCAACAATCGGGCGACCGTGCCTTCGTATTGATAGATCGGACGAATCATATATTCGTAAGCGCCGTTGATGATCTCCGCCCATTCTTCCGGGTCCATTTGCGAAGCCGCCGCGGTCGAACCCTTGACATCGCAGAACAGCATGGTGACGATGCGACGCTCACCCTCCATCGCCCGTGTGGCCCTGGCGCTTTGCAAACGGCTAAGCAATTCGGCCGGAATGAAACGATTCAGGGCGGCATCCGCGGAAGAGGCGGGGGCAGGCTCCGTAGTCGGGGCTGCTGATGGTGCAGCCGCATCCATTTTGTGCCCGCAATTGAAACAGAATTTGACGCCAGCGGGCAGTTCGGTGCTGCAATTTGGGCAGCGCAACGATAGCGGAGTCCCACAATTGAAGCAGAACTTAGCGCCTTCCGGATTGGTTGTTGCGCAGTTCGGACAATTCACGAATCGTCTCCTCGATTCAACGACCATCTGCCCCCGACCCGCTGCTCAACCTGGGCGTGCACCCCGCATCGCCCCTATCCACATCGCGTGGTCAGTGGCAAACGGAACTTGAGTAAAATTTACTCGTCTATTAATTGTACCCTACTTGCCCCAACGATCTGTAATCCTATGCAGTTTGGTCAAATAATCTGGAAATGCGACCCGGTGATCGAACGCAGAACCTGATGCCGATAACCGGGTCGTGTGATGTCTGTCGCCTTGCTATAGCGCGGCCAGGAAATCCAAGACTCGTTGCGTCAGGAGTGCGGTCGCCGCCGCGTCATACGAAGGCAGCGAACTGTCGGCAAAGTAATGCTGGTCGCCGGGATAGAGGTAGAGTGCCCCCTCTTCGGCTTGGGTCACGAGTTCCCGCGCGGCGTCGACGTCGCCTTCGTCCATAAAGAATGGATCGGCATCCATGCCGTGCACCTGCACCGGCACGCCCTTGGGCCAGGTCGCCCCGAACTCCGAGACCGGGATGCAGGAATAGAAGAGAAGCGCCCCGCGCGCGCCGGGCCGGGTTTGGGCCAGCATTTGCGCCGGAACCACGCCCAGTGAAAATCCGGCGTAGACTAGCTCAGCGGGCAGCCGCTCCGCCTCCTTCTGTCCCCGCGCCATGATCTCGCCAAAGCCGAGTTCTCGGACATATTTCATACCGCTTTCGATGTCGTCAAACGTGCGGCCATCGAACAGATCGGGCGTGTGCACGGTATGCCCGACCTGGCGCAGAGCATCGGCAAACGCCACGACGCCGCGGGTCAGACCTTGAGCATGGTGGAACAACAAAACCTCAGCCATTGCACAACCTCCTTTTAATGCTTGGGTTAATCAGAATCAAGTGGACACAGAGCACGCAGAGTGCCACAGAGAAAATGAGAACAAATAGAACTCAATCTTCTCCGTGTCTCCACAGCGCTCTGTGTCCAGTCTAATCCCCTGGGAAAGGATGACACGAGTCCGTAACAAACCGGACTATGCTTCACCCATGAACGGGTAACGCCAGTCGGTCGGGGGAACCATGTTCTCCTTGATCGTGCGCACGGTCATCCACCGCAAAAGATTGGTGGCGCTGCCCGCTTTATCATTCGTGCCGGATGCGCGCCCACCGCCAAATGGCTGCTGGCCGACCACGGCGCCGGTGGGCTTGTCGTTGATGTAGAAATTGCCCGCGGCATCTCTGAGCGCCTCGGCCATTTCCACAATGGCATAGCGATCTTGGGCGAAAATCGCCCCGGTCAGGGCATAAGGCGAAGTGCTGTCGCACAGCGAAGTCGCAGCGGCTAAGTCTTCATCTTCATACACATAGACCGAGAGCACCGGCCCGAAAATCTCTTCGCACATCGTGACGAATTTGGGATCGGAGGCGACGATGGTGGTGGGTTCGATGAAAAAGCCTACGGAATCATCGCAGCCACCGCCAGTGATGATCTCGCAGCCGGGGTCCGCCTTGGCCTTCTCGATGTAGGCCTTGATGTCCTCGTATGCGCCTCGGTCGATCACCGCCGTCATGAAATTGGTGAAATCGGTGGGCGAACCCATCTTGATCTCATTGACCATCGCCACGTATTTTTCTTTGAATTCAGGCCAGATCGAACGGGGCACATACAGCCGCGAAGCAGCCGAGCATTTCTGCCCCTGATATTCAAACGCCCCGCGCATGGCCGCCACGGCCAGGGCATCGACATCGGCGCTGGGGTGAGCGAAGATGAAATCCTTGCCGCCGGTTTCGCCGACGATGCGCGGATAATATTTTTTTTCGTGGATCGTTTCGCCCACCGAGCGCCACATGCTCTGGAAAACCGCTGTGGAACCAGTGAAGTGGATGCCTGCCAGATCGGGGCTGGCCATGACTGGATCGCCGACCTGCCGGCCAGAGCCGGGCACGAAGTTGATCACGCCGTCGGGCAGCCCGGCCGCGCGTAGAAGTTGCATCACGTACCAGTTGGAATAGACCGAACTCGACGCCGGTTTCCACAGCACGACATTGCCGACCATGGCCGGTGCGGTGGGCAGATTGCCGCCGATGGAGGTGAAGTTGAAGGGCGAGACAGCAAAGATGAACCCTTCCAGCGGCCTGTACTCCACCCGGTTCCAGACCCCAGGGCTGGAGATGGGTTGGTCGGCCATGATGTCGGCCATGTAATGTGAATTAAAGCGATAGAAATCGCAGATCTCGCAGGCGGCGTCGATTTCGGCCTGATACACGGTCTTCGATTGGCCGAGCATGGTGGAGGCGTTGATGATCGGCCGCCACGACCCCGACAGTAGATCGGCTGCCTTGAGGAAGATGGAAACGCGGTGCTCCCACGGCATAGCCGCCCAATCCGAGCGGGCATCCAGCGCCGCTTCAATCGCCAGCTTGACCTCTTTTTCACCGGCCTTGTGGTAAACGCCGAGCTTGACGCTGTGATCATGCGGGGCGCGCATCTCGGCCACATTGCCAGTTTTGATTTCCTCGCCGCCGATGAACAGCGGCACTTCGATTTCTTCCGCCTGCATGCGCGCAAGCCAGTTCTTGAGGGTGGCTTTCTCCGGCGTGCCGGGTGCATAAGAAAGCACGGGCTCGTTCACAGGTGTGGGGACTTTGAAAAAGGCGTTCGACATGTTGTGTTCTCCAAAGAGTTTGAGTAGCTGGGTGAGCAGCTCAATGTTGATAAAATAGAAATGGATTCTAAACTAACATCACAATGACAACGATACTTTTGTCTGCCAGTTGACGATAGACCATTGACGATGGACGATGGCAAAATGCCCTGGAAAAACGTGCTCCATCGTCTATCGTCCGCCGTCTATCGTCGATAACAAAACTATTGGTTTCATCGTGACTTCAGTTTAATTAAAGCTGCCCGGCATCGCCCCAATTTTCAAGCAATGCTTGATAGGCGGGGTCATCGTAGCGGGCAAGGTGAAAATCGGCGGCATAAGAAGGCAGGGCGGATTCGACGATGTGGGCGGCCAACAGTTCTCCGGCGGCGGCGGCGGCCATCAAGCCATAGCCCGACAGCGCCCCGATCACATAAGCGCCTTCGACCGGCAGCGGGCCAATCAGGGGGCGATTCTCGCGCGTCTTGGTGTAATAGCCGCCATCGATGGCCGGTTTGGGCATGTGGTCGAGATAGACCGAAAGGCCGGGGATAAAGCGCGCCATGCCGCGCAGGGTCACTTCGGCGTAATCGGGGTCGTCCGGGATGGGGAAGGTTTCCGGCACGGGGTGGGTGTGATAGGGCCACAGCATGAGCACCCAGGGGCTGTCGCCATGGCCTTCGGGCCGACAATGGATGGCGGGCGGGAATTCGTTCAACAGCCAGCGGGTTTCGGGCATCTCGGCCAGCACCTCGGCTTCCTCATCCGCCCAATTCAGCCGCTGGGGATCAGCCCAGATCAACATGGGGGCATGGCGCGGCAGCACGCGGCGATGGTCGTTGAAATTGACCTTGAGGTGCAGCTCGGAAAAGACGGGCAAGTCGACATCGAGCATGCGCCCGACTTCGGCCAGAAAAGGCCCCGCCGCGTTGACGAACCGGCCTGTGGGGATTGCGCTCGCCCCGCCCGCATTCTGAATCCGTACGCCGACCACTCGCCCGCCCGCCGTCTCGACGCCCTTGACGCGGCCTTCGAGCAGTCGCACGCCCGCAGCCTGAGCCTGTTCCAACATCCATATGCCCAACTGCTGGCCGCTGAACCAGCCGCAACGCCGGGCGTGGATCACAGCCAGGGTATCGGTCGTCAGGTAGGGGAAATGCTGGCGGATGAGCGCCGGATCGAGGAAGATGTCGGCGCCGGTCGGCTGGTCAAGATAACCCTGATCGGGCGCAGGCAGATAATCGGGATCATCCATCTGTCCGCGATGAATGCGGGTCGGGCCAGCCCCCAGGCTTTCGGCCTCAGCCGCTGCATTCATAAACGAGGGAATTCGGGCGGGGTCAGCGGTGGCGTACACATAACCCCGCCGGTTGAGCAAAAAGCGGTTGTCGCAGCGCCCCGCCATCTCCTCCATGAGGTCGATGCTGCGATTCATCAGGCTGACCATGGCATCACCCGGTCCCGGCCACCAGTTGCGATAGGCTTCGGTCGATTTGTCGCTGGTCAGGGTGAGCGGCGGGCGTTCGTCCACTACCACAACATCGGTGAGACCCCGCTCCACCGCCAGATGAAACGCGGCGGCAATTCCGGCGATCCCGGCCCCACAGATGACAACCTCGGCGCCTGTGCGAGTAACCATGCCCGAAGTATACCCAATTGGCGCGGGTTTGGCTTAATCCGCCTTGCCCCAGATATCGCCGACGGTAAAGCCTTCCGGGAAGGGGTCGCTGGGATCGAGCACGTATTGGGCGATGCCAGTGATCCAGGCCTGCCCGCGCAGGGTGGGCACGACCGCCCGGTATGGCCCCACCTGAGTTTCCTCGACCAGCCTGCCGGTGAAGAGTGTGCCCAGAATCCCCTCGTGGCGGAAATCCTGATGCAGGCCCAATTCACCCCGCGCATGAAGTATCGCCATTTTGGCGCAGGTGCCGGTTCCGCAGGGCGAACGGTCGAGCACGCCCGTCCAGGTGGATGGCCGCTGCCAGTCCAGTTCGCCCGTCGCCACGGTGACTGCATTCTTGCGATGCGCCTGCGGATGGCTGGGCGGGCCGGAAAGCTGGGAGATGGTAGGCCCGATGATCTCCGGGTTTTCGGGATGAACCACCGGATATTGTTCTCGCGTCGCTGTTTTGATCATCTCACTCACCCGCACAATGTCGCCGCCTTCGTCCGGCGTCAGGCGGAAACCCAGCGCCTGGGCGTCGGCGATGGCATAGAACATCCCGCCCCAGGCTACATCCACCTCTACCGTCCCCAATGTCGGCACTTCCACCGGCGCGCCGAGATGCACGACAAACGCTGGCACATTGCGAAAAGTGACGCCTATGACTTTGCCATCCCGACAGTCTGCCCGCACGCGGATCAATCCCGCCGGCGCTTCCAATGTCAGTTCAGTCACCGGCTCTTGCATGGGCAGCATGCCCGTTTCCAGTAGCACGGTGACGACGCAAATGGTGTTCGTGCCGGACATGGGCGGGTACTCGACCTGCTCCATGATCACGAATCCGGCATCGGCTTCCGGCGTGGTGGGCGGCAGAATGACATTGCAGCACAGCGCCGGATAGCCGCGCGGTTCGCGCAACATGCGCTTGCGCAGATCGTCGCCGTGCCGTTCCAGATATTTCATTTTCTCGAACATGTTCGAGCCGGGCACGTCCAGCACGCCGCCAGTAATCACGCGGCCCGGTTCGCCCGCGGCATGGGCATCGACGGCAGTAATCATTTTGGAGAATTTCATGGCGGATTCACAACGGTGGGCAAATGTCTGATGATTGATGATTAACCCAAGTGTAAGTTCCACCGCTGCTCCACGGCAAGGACGAACAGCCCAAAGCGAATTGACGAGAGGTTCCCCAACTCTCGCCTATCTTCTGATCAGAGCAAGGAATTGAATATGTCTGTCTAAATTGCCAGTCGCGCCGACCGGCCCATAGAATTGGGCGTCAGGCTGGGTTTGCAGGCGGTACCAATAACCGCCGCCTGATTTCACGCCTCGATCCAGCCATTCGTATGACGATCCGTTCTGATTTTCCTGCGAAGGCACCAATCCGGAAACCGCCTTGTACGGGCCTTCGGCGGCAAGCGCCCGCCAAACAATAAACCCAGTCACGCCGATGTCGGATGTGGTCGCCCACCGCACGCTCACGCCATCCTTCGATTCGATCGCTTGCAGGCCGACGATTTCGACTGATGTCGGCGCAATATATGCAAAATTGTGCCCAACCGTCATCTGGTTTGCGGCCAACGTCACCTGTATTGACGAGGCGGAGATAAGGGCAATCTTCTCATGATTGCTTGGCGCCGATAACTCATAGGTGTCTGGTGGAAGACCGAGAAAACAATAGTGACCCTCGGCATCTGTGACGACATTAACGGTGGTATTGGTGCTCAAGCCCCTGGCTGTTATGAGTACCCCGTCAACCCCAGTCTCGGGTGGCGAGGAGTCTACCTGACCATTTGCATTTGCGTCTAAAAAGGCGGCGCCGGTAATGACTCCGGTGCTGGCCAAACTGATGTTCACCTGCTTGTAGTTCTGTTCCGCAGTCAGCGTAATGGGAATCATTGAGCTGAGACTTTGGATTTCGGTTTGCGCCATCGCCGTGGTCGCTTGTAGATAGTACGATCCAATTTCAAGGTCCGCAAAGTTAAAGTTTCCGAAGCTGTCGCTCAGGACGGTGGCGCTGCCGCCGCCTGGCGAGTCGATCAGTTCGATGCTTATTTGTGACAGGTGCGGCTCATCAGGCTCGGTCTGGCTGTCCCAATCGATGTCGTCCCAAACCAAGCCAAAGATTCCGCCACTTTCGATATGGTTGGGGCCGAAGCCGATGGCGGCGATCTCGTTATCGCCGCATTGGATAGCCGCCGGGCCTTGGGGTTCATTGGCGGTCGTCAAGTGATAGCTATCGTTCCACAGGCTGGATTGATCTACATCAATTATGTATTCTCCCGCCTCCAGGCTGGATGCGTGAAATCGACCGTTATCGTCGGTGACCAGGGTAGCAGCCAGCATTCCATCGGGCGCGTGCAGAACGGCGACGGTGACGCCGGCGGCAAAACCTTCACCCGCATCTATGATCTGATTATGGTTTTCGTCCAGCCAGAGCTGACCGCTCACCCCAGGAATAGGGCAGTCAATTGGGGGCGTTGGGCTGGCGGTCGAGGTCGGCGTCGGGGTGTTGGTTGGCGTGTTGGTTGGGGTGGCAGTCGGTGATGAAGTCGGGGTCCAGGTCGGGCTGGCGGTCGAGGTCGGTGATGTCGTTGGGGTTAATGTCGGAGTGGAAGTCGAGGTGGAGGTCACTGTAGCCGTCGGAGTTGGTGTCGGCGTCCAGGTCGGGGTCGAGGTCGGGCTGGCCGTCGGCGATGAAGTCGGAACCTTGGTCGCTGTCGCTGTTGGCGTCGCCGTCGGAGTTGGCGTCGGCGTTCTGGTTGGAGTCGAGGTCGGGCTGGCAGTCGGCGATGAAGTCGGAACCTTGGTCGGCGTCGAGGTTGATGTGGCTGTTGGCGTCGCCGTCGGAGTTGGCGTCGGCGTCCAGGTCGGAGTCGCGGTGGCTGTAGCCGTCGCTGTCCAGGTTGAGGTTGATGTCGGTGTTCTGGTTGGCGTCGGGGTCGGGCTGGCAGTCGGCGTCGAAGTCGGGGTTGATGTCGGGGTCGCGGTGACGGTTGCTCCTGAATTGATGAGCGTCTGCGCCGCCGCCCCAATCTGGATCAGGCCAAACCCATGCGTTGAGTCATATCCAGGGTCACCCATATCCAATGCGGTCGATTCCAGCAAAGTCCGTGTTTCGGTCATCGTGAGAGTCTGATCCAGGCTGATGAGCAAAGCAGCGGAACCGGCGACATGTGGAGCGGCCATCGATGTGCCGGACATAAATCGAAAGGCGCTTCCGTTTGTCGCATCCCAATAAGTGCTGAAAATTGTCGCTCCTGGCGCCATCACATCGACATTAGGGCCAAAGTTGGAGAGAGCCCAACGCGTTCCTGCGTTGGTCGTAGCGCCGACGGCCAGCACATTATCATAGCTGGCGGGATACTGCGGCGTGGCGGAACCATTATTCCCGGCGGAGGCGACAACCAGGACATCATGTTGCACGGCATAAGCGACAGCATCACGCATAGCCGACGAGTCGGTCGTGCCGCTCAGGCTGAGATTGATCACTCGGGCGCCATCGTCCACCGACCGTCGAATGGCATTGGCGACGTAGCTGTAAAGACCATACCCGCTGTTGTCAAGGACTTTGAACGGCATTATCCTTGAGTTGCCCGCCATGCCAGCGATGCCGTAGGCATTATTAATACTGGCGGCGGCGATACCGGCAACATGCGTGCCATGCCCATGATCGTCCGTCGGATCGCTGTCGTTATTGACCATATCCCATCCGGGCAGAATACGACCCTGGAATTCCTGTTGGGAATAGTCAATCCCGGTATCAAGCACCGCCACAATGACATCGTTCGAGCCGGTAGTATATTCCCAGGCTGTGGGCGCTCCGATCTGCTGAGGACCATAAACGTAGCTGGGATTGGAAAAATAGGGATCGTTGGGAATAAAGTCGGCATGCACCTCGCCATCAAACTCGACATATCGCACGTGCGACAGAGCGGAAAATTCTTGGACGACACGTTGAGCGATATCTGGCGACACCTCCAACACCGTAAAACCCAACACCCGGTCATTCAAATCGACCTGTATTTCCGAGGGCTGTGTATCGTACTTGTCTATTCGCGAGCTGTCAAACACATTCTCCCACCCCGGTTCATAACCAACGACAATCCGAACTGACAGCGACCCTGATTTACCGGGCTCCTCGCCTCCGCCAGAGACGGGCGCAGCCGTTATGATCAATAGGGTGACCGCGAGTATTACAGTGGGTATGGGTTGGCGCAGGTTCATTGCTGCATTTCTGCTGGCTTATCAAAAATAGACAATTCGGGGTTGAAAATGCAACCCTAATTACAAGTCTACAGATTTGGACATGGCATTCCAGGCATAAAGAAGTGTGATTGCATAACGAATGCGTGTGATTTGGGGCGCTGAATGCACGAACTCTACCGGCAACCACAGCGCCTTAGGCCGGATTGCCGCAAACTCCTTGCACCCTCGACTTCAGGCGCACGATTTCCCGCTTCGCCGACGAATTAGTCCGGCTCGAAAAAGCTGACAGGCACACGCTGGCCCGCAGACAGCAAGCGATCGTAGATCACCGGACGGACACCCGTTGCCGACAGCTTGCCACGAATACGACCATTTTCGTCGACCCCATCCTGGCGAAAGCGGAAAATCTCTTGCATGATGATTGTGTCGCCTTCCATGCCGATAACCTCGGCGGCTGCAACGACCCGGCGGCTGCCATCCCGCATGCGGCTGATGTGAACAATAAAATCGAGTGCGGATGAAACCTGCTGGCGGATGGCGATGAGCGGCAATTCCATGCCAGCCATCATCACCATGGTTTCCAGACGCGTCAGAGTATCGCGGGGCCCGTTGGAGTGGATGGTGGTCAGAGAGCCTTCATGGCCCGTATTCATGGCCTGAAGCATATCGAGCGCTTCGGACCCGCGACATTCACCCACGATAATGCGGTCAGGGCGCATACGCAGAGTGTTGATGAACAGGTCGCGAATGCGAATGGCGCCCTTCCCTTCCGCGTTGGGCGGGCGCGCCTCCAACCTGACGACATGCGGCTGACGCAGCCGGAGTTCCGCCGCGTCTTCGATGGTGACAATGCGCTCGTTGGCGGGGATAAAACTGGAAACGATGTTCAGCATCGTCGTCTTGCCAGAGCCGGTGCCGCCGCTGACGATGATATTCAGCCGGGCGGCCACGCAGGCCTGCAAAAAATCGGCAAATTCACGGCTAAGACTGCCATAGCCGATCAACTCATCGATGGTCAGCGGATCGGCGCGAAACTTGCGGATGGTGATGACCGGCCCGACCAACGAGAGGGGTGGGACGATGGCGTTGACGCGCGAGCCGTCCGGGAGACGCGCATCGACCATTGGCGAAGCCTGGTCGATGTGGCGACCCAACGGGCGGACGATACGCTCGATCACACGGGTGACATGGTCATCGTCTGCAAAGCTCACCGTACTCAAGCTCAACTTCCCATCTTTTTCGATGTAGACCTGCTTGGGGCCATTG
>JAGFJG010000159.1 GCA_024102915.1 Caldilineales bacterium | reverse complement strand
TCAGGCGTCGGCCCCAGGAACTGCAATTCGGCAGGGTTCTGCAATTCGGCGTGCGCTTCCATCGCACCCTGATGCGCCTCGTCAAACGGCAGGATGCCCAGGAATTTCGGCATCAAGACCATGCTGAGATCCGCCCCAGGTTCGGCCACAACAAGTTCACCCGAAGGCGCGGCAGGCTCTTCGGTCGGTTCAGGCTCGGCCGGGGCTTCGGTTGGGGCAGGTTCGGCGGGAGCCTCAGTGGGTGCGGCTGGGGCAGGCGTCGCTGCGCCAGTGCAAGCCGAAAGCACCATTGCTGCTATGACAAGCATAGCGATAACAATTTGAAGCTTCTTCATGTGAATCCTCCTTAGAGATTCGAGAAAATGAGCGTACAAGGCGAGGTCGAATTGATGTGCGGCAAGTGTCTTGTGTGTGTCGGGTTTTGCCTCCTTATGAACTCAATGGGTTCTGGCTCTGGCGCAAACGCCGTCGATTGATGGTGGTGCGCACTTGCGTGACCATGTTCGGGACCAGGACAGAGAGAATCAGCAAAATGCCCACGGCCCCGGTTTGCATGTGTTGAGACATATTCAAAAGAGACATGCCGTTGCGAATGTTCAGAACGATAAGGATTGCCAGAAGCACTCCCGTCAACGTGCCGGAACCGCCGAAAATGCTGACGCCACCCAGCAGGACGATGGTGATGATGTCCAACTCAAAGCCCTGGGCCAGGTCGCCACGCACAGCGCCCAATCGGGCGGCAAAAAGCAATCCGGCAAAAGCCGCCACCGTCGCCGAAGCGATGTAGAGCAACATTTTCACACGCCGCACTTTGACTCCAGAGTACTCGGCCACGTCACGATTATTGCCAATGACGTAGACCTTGCGACCAAATCCGGCGTATTGCAGCAAGATCAGCGCCAGGATAGCGCCGATGACAAAGAGAATCAGAGCCAGCGGAAAGGGGCCGAACATGGGCTGCTGGCCCAGCCGGTCAAACCAGGCGGGAAAGTCGCCTATCGACTTGTCCTCGAGCAGGATTCTGGCCCCGCCCCGATACATGATCAGCGTGGCGAGGGTGACGACCAGCGATGGCAGACCAACGTAGGCGATCCAGAAGCCATTGAACGCGCCGCACAGAACACCGACTAATAAAGCGACCACAATCGCCAGCACAAAGGGATATCCTGCGACATGCATCCAGGCGAGCACGCCCGCCGACAGGCCCATCACCGAGGCGACCGAGAGGTCGATTTCGGCATTGATGATGATAAAGGTCATCGCCAGGGCCACGATGATCTTCTCGATGGACAACTCAAAGAGATTGATCCAGTTATCGAGTCGCAGATAATTCGGGGCCAGCGTGGTATTGACCACCACCGTAACGACAAACAGGATGAGCAAAAGGCCTTCCCAACTTTTGAACCATTCCAGTCTACGAGACATGCGCGCCGGCCTCCTTGGATGATGCAGTTGATTCAGAATGGGATTCCATTTCGCTACGCGCCCAGAAGTTGCGTAATCGGTTCATGACGACAGTATCGGTGGCGACGGCCAGCAGAATGAGAAAGCCGAGCAGGAAATCGCGCACGAATTCACTGATTGCCAGCCAGCGGATCAGGCTTTGTTCGAGCAGATCGATCAGGATGGCGCCGAGCAGCGCCCCGATCATCGAGCCGGAACCGCCGAAGATATTCACGCCGCCCACCACCGCTGCCGCCACAGAGTTCAACTCGGTGCCCAGGCCCGCCACTACGGTGATATTGCCGAACCGGGCCAGGAACATGAACCCGGCCAACCCCGCTAATCCCCCGCACATCACGAAAGCCAAAAAGACGATGCGTTGCGAGGGGAAACCGGCCAGCCGGGCCGCCTCCGGGTTCGAGCCGATGGCATAGAGCCTGCGCCCGTACCGGGTATAGATGAGAACGAGTTGGAAGATGGCGACCACGATCAGGGCGAAGACGAACAGCCATCGCACATCGAGATCGCCGAGGGAGACGAAGTTCGCCCTGGGCAAATCGATCAGCCATTGCGGCAGCGTATTCGTCAGCACGCTCTTAGCGCCCGAAAGTTCAACCAGGGCGGTGCGATAGATCGCCAGAGTGCCCAGGGTGACGATGATGGCCGGGACCCGCCCGTATGCCACCAGAATGCCGTTTATCGCACCCAATCCCGCCCCCATGGCAATGGCAATGACGACGGCCATAACCGGCGACATGTCGTTGTTCGCTGCCAGGAAAGTGCCGGTGAAATAGGCCGTGAAACCCACAATGGATCCGACCGAAAGGTCGATGTTTCGGGTGAGGATGACGAGCGTCTGGCCGACGGCCACCACGGCGATGATCGCTACGCTGGTGGAAATGCGGTTGAAAGTGCGGCCATTAAGAAAATTGTCGATTTGAGATGAGAAAAATAATGCAACCAGGATGATCAATAAGACCAGTACAAGTTCTCGCAACTGTTCGGGACGGACACGTTTGGTCAGCCAGCTCATTGTTGTACCTCCGCTACGGCGTTGTTCTGGCCCATGGCGGCCGTCATCACGATCTCTTGGGTCGCCTCTTGGTGGTCGAAAACGCCCATCTGTCTGCCCTCACGCATCACCAATATGCGGTCGCTCATCGCCAATACTTCGGGCAGGTCGGAGGAGATGAGGATGATCGCAATGCCCTGCTGCGCCAGTTCGTCGATCAATTGATGCACATCGGCTTTAGCGCCCACGTCGATGCCACGCGTCGGCTCATCCAAAATGAGAAGCTTGGGGTGCGTATTGAGCCATTTACTCAGCATCACTTTCTGCTGGTTGCCGCCGGAGAGGTTTTCCACCTTAGTCTGCACAGATGGCGTGCGAATCGACAGGCGAGTGCGGAAGGTTTCGGCGGTCTCGCGCTCTTGCTTGCGCCGAATCAAGCCCAATCCTGACAGATAGGATTTCAGCACCGGCAGGCTGACATTCGATGTGATCGTCATCGGCATAATCAGCCCCAGTTTTCGCCTATCCTCACTCATATAGGCGATGCCCAATTCCATCGCCTGCTCCGGGGAATGAATTTTCACCTCTTGACCATCCAGCCAAATCTCGCCTTTGTCGGCGGCGCCGATGCCAAACAGAGCCAGGCCCAAATCGGTGCGACGGCTGCCAACCAGTCCGGCCAGGCCCAACACCTCGCCATGATAAATATCGAAATTGATGTCCGAAAAAACGAATTCCTTGCCCAGCCCACGCACCGACATCAGGAGGTCGCCCCGTTCCCAATCGGTCTTGGCGAAAAAGTCATCGACCTCGCGCCCAACCATATCCCGGATAATCTGTTCGGACTTGACCGATTCTCGCGGCGTCGTCGAAATCCATTTGCCATCGCGCAAAACCGTGATCCGGTCGGAGATGGCGAAAACCTCTTCCAGGCGATGACCGATGAACAGAATCGCCACACCCCGGCTGCGCAGGGTGTTGATCACTTTGAACAATTGGGCGACTTCGTGGGCGGAAAGAGCCGCCGTCGGCTCGTCCATGATCAGCACCCGCACTTCGAGCGAAATCGCTTTGGCGATCTCCACCGTTTGCTGCGCCGCCACCGTCAGACCACGCGCCGGCTGCCGCACATCCATCTTCACGTCAAGTTTAGCCAGAATCGCCTCGGCGTCTTCGTAGGTCTTTCGCCAATTGACAAAAGCTCCCCGGTCGGCATGGCTGATGTAGATATTCTCTGCCACATTCAGATCGGGAAAGACCATCGGTTCCTGATAAATGGCGGCGATGCCGTAACCCTGGGCATCCTGGGCATTGTGGATGTTGACGGGCTGGTCATCCACCAGAATCTCGCCGGTGTCAGGTCGATGAACGCCGGTCATCACCTTGATCAACGTCGATTTGCCGGCGCCGTTTTCACCAATCAGGGCATGCACTTCGCCCGGATAGAGCGTCATCGACACATCAGCCAGCGCTTGTGTGGCGTCGAAGCGCTTCGAGATGTGCCGCATCTCCATCACGGGCTTGGAAAGTTGTTCGTTGCTCATAATCTCCTTGTTCCGGGAATGAAGGCGGAGAGGAAAAGGGTGAGGTCAGGCCAGGGTGACCGGGACGCCCAGCGCCTGGATTTCAACCACCAGGTCGAGTGGAGCGTCGCAATCGGTGATGATGCCATCGAGCATGGTGATCGGAGCGAAGGTGGTCGTCGATACCTGCCCCCACTTGCGCGAATCGACCAGTGCGATCACCCTCTGGCATCGTTCGCACAACGCTTGCTTGATTTGGATTTCCTCGAAAGCGACATCGGTCAAACCCTCGACCACGGTCAATCCCCTGGCCCCGAAAAAACCGAGTCCGGCATGAAACTCCGTCAGGACAGAGTTTTGCAAATGCCCCACCAGCGCAATCGAACGGCGGCGCAGCCGTCCGCCCGGCATCAGTACTTGCACATGGGGCAGACCCAACAGACCCATCGCCGCTTTCAGGCTATAGGTGATGACCGTGAGGTCTGAGAATTCTTTCAGGTATGGGATAATCGCCAACGCCGTCGTGCTGGCGTCCAGTGCAATTGTATCGCCGTCTCTGACCAATCCCGCGGCGATGCGTCCGATACGCGCTTTCTGTTCAGCAAACTGCTGCTGCCGCACGTCGAACGAAAACTCAGGCAGCACACTGGTTGCCATCGCCCCGCCCCGCGTCCGCAACACCAGGCCTTGCTGGCTGAGCGCTTCCAAGTCGCCCCGCACTGTCACTTCCGAAACATCAAACTGGCTGCTGAGTTCGGCAACGCTCAACTGGCCGGTCTTCTCCAGCGCTTGCAGGATGCTTTGTCGTCTTTCCGCCAGCCGGTGTGCTTTACCCACACGACCTCCGTGTCGTGAGTTGAGTGTTCGCCAAACTGCCTGATTCGCTCAATTGCAAAGCTCAGTATACCGTCTTTAACCTTCGTCGTCAAGCGTTTCCGAAGGAAATCGTAAGTATTAAATCTTAAGTTTGATGCGCGTCATCACGCAAACCGGCCGAAGGCAAGATGCCCTTCCTTTCGACTATCCGCTATTCACTTTTGCAAAGGCGTCGCGACAGTGAAAGGGAGGCGGCATCTTTGCCCGCCTTCGCATTTAAACTGATGTCAGTTTGAGACCGCCTACTTTTGATCAACCGTTGACGATGGACGATGGCGGAAGCACTGACAAAACGAGTTCAATCGTCTATCGTCTGTCGTTCATCGTCGAGTAAAAAACTACCGTTCTCGTTGTGACTTCAGTTTAGTCGCTTAGAATCGCATCGATCTGGGCGAGTTCATCCGGCGAAAAGTCGAGGTTCGCCAACGCCCCCACACTATCCTCAATCTGGCTGACCTTGCTGGCCCCCACCAACGCTGAAGTCATGCCGGGGTGCCGGAGCGTCCAGGCGATGGCCAGTTGCGCCATGGTCTGGCCTCGCTCGTGAGCGATCTGGCGGAGTCGCCGCACCCTGGCGATGCGATCGGCGCTGACCTCATCCCCCCAGTGGAACTCGCCCTTGTATTTGGCGGCACGTGAGTCGTCGGGCGTGTCGCCAAGGTATTTGTCGGTGAGGATTCCCTGACACAGCGGTGAAAAGGCGATACAGCCAATGCCTTCCTCGGCCAGGACGTCCAACAATCCGTCTTCGATCCAACGATCGAACATATTGTAGCGGGGCTGATGAATCAGGCAGGGCGTGCCCAGGTCACGCAGGATTGCCGCCGCCGTGCGGGTCTGTTCCGGGTCGTAAGTCGAAATGCCCACGTATAACGCCCGCCCGCTGCGCACAATGAAATCCAGTGCCGACATCGTTTCCTCTAGCGGGGTGTCCGGGTCGAATCGGTGGCTGTAGAAAATATCTACATAATCCAGACCCATCCGCTTCAAGCTCTGGTCCAGGCTGGCGACCAGGTATTTTCGTGACCCCCACTCGCCGTACGGCCCCGGCCACATGTAATACCCCGCCTTGGACGAAATCAGCAGTTCATCACGATGAGACTTGAAATCCTGGGCGAAGAGACGCCCGAAGTTTTCCTCAGCGGAGCCGGGTGGCGGGCCGTAGTTGTTGGCCAGATCGAAATGCGTGACGCCCAGGTCAAACGCTCGTCGCAGCATGGCCCGTTGGTTTTCCAGGTTGTCAACGCCGCCGAAGTTGTACCAAAGCCCCAAAGTGATCGCCGGCAATCGCAATCCGCTCTTGCCGCTGTGCCGGTATTGCATGCTGTTGTATCGATTTTCATCAGCCAAATACATCATTCGTCGAACTCCAATTCACGTATCGAGATAGAAAAGGGGAGGGCGTTGGATCAGGCCACTCAATCGCCGCGCTTCAGCGCTTCCAATGGCTTAATCCAGTAGTTGGCAGCGGTGAGGCGTTGCGCCAGTTCAGCGCGTTCCCCCTCCGACCCTGCCAGAGGATATTGCCCGAATTCTATCACAGCATCGACCGCCGCCAGGATATTCTGCGGCGGTACATCCCCCAGGATGTTGTGAATCGAGGCAAAGACATAGCCGCCGCCCGGCCCAAAAACCTGGATACGACGCCGTACATCCTCCCGTACCTGGTCGGGCGTGCCGAATGGCAAGATGCGATGCGTGTCCACACCGCCGCCCCAGAAAGTGAGATGCTTGCCAAAACGACGTTTGAGTTCTGCCCCATCCATATTGTTTGCGTCCGTCTGCACCGTGTTGAAGCAATTCATGCCGGCATCGATCAGTTCGGGCAACAAGGTCATCACGCTGCCGTCGGTGTGATAGAAAACGGCGGCAGCGCTGTTCTCGCGCACAGCGCTGAACAATGCCTTGTGGCCCGGCAGCACGAATTCACGGTAGATGTCCATCTTCATCATCGGCCCGCGCTGATGGCCGATGTCGTCGGCGAACATGAACACGTCAACATACTCGCCCACTGCGCCCAAATAGCGCTTGATGCCCGTCACCAGTTCGTGTTGCAATCGGTTGAAAAAGTGATGCGCCAGCTCTGGTTTGCGCAGCATCGCCATGTAGATGCTATCCCAGCCCACGATGCCTTGCGCGTGCTCCAGGAACGTGCCGAAATAGTCGGCGACAATGGCCTTATCCGAATTCTCTCGCAGGCTCCGGGCAAACTCACGCGCCCAGACTAATTCCTCGTCGGTGACCCGAATACGCCCGGTGAAATTGCCGTCGTAGTTGTCGAACCAGTCATCGACTTCTCGTTCGGTCGTGGCGTCACGCAAAGGATGGTAGCGCAGGGAAAACCCATGCGTGCCCTCGCCCGGCGCCTCTGCCAACAATTCGCCATTTTCGAACCATTGATAATCGCCGAACTGGTTTTGAGTCGGATTGAAATCGATAGGGACCTGAAATTCAGTGCCATCGACGAATTGCCAGGGTTTGAACTCCACGTTGGGGATGCCCAGGCACATCTTATAGCGGGGCAATGTGACCGTGTCGGTGTGCAATCGTTCCGCCATAGCTGTTTCAAGTTCGGGAACCTGGATCCAGGTATGGAAAAGACGTGCGCTGCCGCCCGTGATGCCCAGGTGTCGCCGCAAATTTCCATAAGCGATGAGGTTGATGCCCGTGCAGCCGGTGCCGCCGATATCAATGGGGATACGATCCGCTTCCTCGTGCCGGATCGCCGCCCATACGCGTTCGCGTGAATTCATATTGTGTCAACTCCAGTGTGTGTGATTATCTGGCAGTCTCGTCAGGCGTTCTGATCGATTCCGCCTCAGATACTGCCGCTGGCATCGATGATATCGTTCAGCCGATTGCGGTAATATTTGAACTGCTCCCAACTGACGCCCGGCGAAATGCAGTGGTCGCCGTGCGGCACATATCCGCCATGTTTGAGAAGCTCGCTGACCGGCGCCAGGAATTCCTCGATGCGGGCAGGGCCAAGAGCCATGTCGTATTTGGGCACGCCGCCCATCATTTGAAAACGGGGATATTGCTTGCGCAGCTTGACCACATCCATGCCTGCCGAAGTCTCCATCGGGTACATGCCGGTGACACCCGTTTCCAGGAATTGCGGGATCAATGCTTCGATATTGCCGTCGGTATCCACCAGGATGATGTCCACGCCTTTCCCCTTCAAGAAATCTGTAATCTGGCGATAGTACGGGGCCATGAATTCGGCGAAGTGGGCGGGGGAAATCATCGTGCCCATGGTCGAGGACATATCTTCCCAAACATGGCAGCAATCGATTTCGACATCGGCCAAAATCTCTTCCCAGATGGCGATCCACAGGTTGGTTAGATGCTGATTGATGTCTTTGACCAGGTCGGGCTGGTCATAATAGAGATAGAAGACATTCTCATAACCGACGAGATGTACGAGCGTGCCGAAGAAACCGTTGGGGTATCCGCCTACAGCCAGAGGATAGTCCCGATGCCGGTACTCATCCACCCACCAGTCCCAATTGGCCGGGAATCGCTCCCGAATCGTGTCGAGACGAAGGCGCTCTTCTTTGATCGCCAACCAGGATTCCCAATCCCTGATCGGCCAGGCACGGGCGGTGGGGATGACCCCCTCCTGCTTTTGGTATTGCCGCCGCACGCCATCCACATCGACATAGGTCAGGTACTTCTCGTCCTCCTCCAACACCTGCGGTTGGAAGTACGGATGGAAAAGCTGCTCTACCGGCACGAGCGCCGTGCTCTTATCGAAACCGAAATAATCCATCACGTCCACCGCCAGAGGAAACCCCTGGCTCGGCCAGTACAGTGCGCCCCCCCAAATCGCTATCCCCGGCGGCAACGCCACTTCCTGCTCGCTCTCCCCGTAGAACTTCTCCAGGTATGTGCGTTGCTTCGACCACGCATGCGTCCAGGCTGTCGTATACAACGAAGCTGCCACGGTCGTTAGATTCGTGGGAATATTCGTCCCCACTTTTTTGGGCAAACCCTCTTCGTACCATTGGCTGATATTCTCGCCCCAAAAACCGAACTCCCATTTCATGGAGCGAACATCGGTGTTGAAGTGCATGACTTCCAAAAACCGCTCACGCGAGTTCATCTTCGCCTCCAAGGATTCATAAAAAGTTGATTTTGTACGAATTCATTGCGCTATCGATTTGACCAGTCTTTGCACCATCAAACGATGGCCTTTCGGGTTTGGATGCAGGCCATCTTCCAAGAAATAGGCAGACGAAGGCTTCGCTCCGAATAGCGAATAGAAATCCGCCACGGGCGTATCCAACTCCCGGCCCAACCGTCGCACAACTTCCGCATAAGCAGCCAGATTGCGATTGTCCCAGGTCATGTGCATAGGCAGGAAATCGGGCAGCGTGTTGACGACATCCTCCACCACCGGAGTCGGTGTAATCAGAATCACACTGGCGTCGGCGTGTTTCCGGAAAGCAAGGACCATCCGCCGCAAGTTCTCCTCATAGTAGCCAATCGGCACAAGCGTCGATGCATCGGGCCCGCCAAACTGTTTGCAGTCATTGCCGCCATACTTGATGAACACCCAATCCGGTTTCTGCGCCAGCAATTGGGTGTAAGTCAGTTCCAGGCCGTGGGTGGATGTGAAACCGGATTGGGCCACGTTGGTGACATAGATGTCATCCCCTGGCCGGGCGAGGGCCAGCATGGCCTCGAATAATCGGGCATAGCCGCGACGATAAGTCGTAATCGAGTCCCCGACCATCATCACCTTTTGCCCTCTGGCAGTTGGCCAACGCCGAAGGGCTGTCGAAAGTTCTTCATCACTCAAAAGTTCGACGGCGACAGATTCTACTCCCTTTTGAACTTCCGCCAGATATGCACTTAAGTCGCCCTCATTGATGCCAAACACCGCTGCAATGGCGGCATCGGAGATAGGAACGCCAATGGCAGCCGCGACGGTCTGTACGTTGAAATCAATCTGAAACGTGATATCGGCAGGTAAATCGGTCATGGTTCCAGCTATGCCTCGGAGCGAGTACGCAGTTGGTCGAGGCCCACGGCGAGCAGCAGCACAAACCCCTGAGCGATCTGCTGATAGTAGGCGGAGACGCCCAACAGGATCATGCCATTGGTCAGTGTGCCCAGAATCAGAACCCCGATCAGGGTTCCGATAATGGTGCCTTTGCCGCCAGCCAGACTGGTGCCGCCCAGGATGACGGCAGCGATGACGGTGATCTCCAGGCCGGTAGCAGCCTGCGGCGCGCCGGCGCCAAGCTGCGAAGTCAATAAAATGCCAGCCACTCCGGCGCTAAGGGCGGAGAGGATGTAAGCCCACATCTGATAGCGCCTGACCCGCAGACCGGCCAGATGACTGGCAATGGCGTTTCCGCCGATTGAATACATAGCCCGACCGTAGTTGGTGTTGCGCATGACGATAGCGCAGGCGATGGTCACAATCACAAACACAATCACGGGAACAGGGATTCCGGCCACATATCCTCGGCCAAGTTCGCCAAAAAGCGGATCAAGCATCGGCTCAGTGAGACCGCCGGAGAACACAAAAGCCAGTCCCCGCACGACCGAGAACATGCCCAGCGTGGTAATCAGAGCATTGATGCCGACACGTGTAACGAGGACGCCATTGATAAGCCCGATAATCAGGGCGGCTATCAGCCCGGCCACGACAGCGCCCCAGATGCCGAGAGAATATTGGGCGTGCGAAATGATCACGCCAACCAGGGCTACGGTGGAGCCAACGGACAGGTCTAAACCGCCGCCCACCATCAACATGGTTGTGAACATGGCGATGATGCCAACGCTGGAGCTGTACAGCAGCAAATTGATGAAATTTCTTGTCGTCAGGAAATAGGGTGACAGCAAAGACATCGCCACCAAAATGATGATATACATCACCACGAGGCCGGCGCCTTCACGAAGAGTCGATGATTTGAGACGACCGCCGATGGTTTGGGATGGCGTCGTTGCGACCGCTGCTGGCTCGCTCATGCTTCACCTCCGGCGGCAGCGTTCAATAACTTTTCTTGTGTGGCCTCGGCAGTTGTGAAATGACCAGTAATCTTGCCCTGGAACATGGTGATGATTCGCTGGCTCACAGACAGCACCTCCTCCATATCGGATGAAACCATGAGGATTCCCAGGCCCTGATCCGCCAGCCGCCCCAATTGATCGTAAATATCGGAGCGTGCGCCAACGTCGACGCCCCAGGTTGGTTCATTCATGAGCAACACCTTGACATTCGCCTCTAGCCAGCGACCGAGAACAACTTTCTGCTGATTGCCGCCGCTCATAAACCGTGTTTCCACCTCCATCCCGCCCGCCACACGCACACCCAACCTGTCAATCCAATTTTGCGCGTGCTGGCGTTCCTCTTTGCGCTGGAAGAAACCATATTTTGTGACGGCAGGCCAGTTGGACAATGTCAAATTCTCGCGCACATTCTGCGTCAAAACCAGCCCCTGTTGCTTACGGTCAATCGGAACCAGTCCGATCCCGGCCTGGCGGGCGTCGGCGGGCGATTGGATGGTTACTGGTTGGCCGTTTACAAACACTTCGCCGCTATCGGCTTTTTCCGCGCCAAACAAAGTTCGGGTTAGCGCCGTATGTCCGGCTCCCAACAGCCCAAAGATGCCGACGATTTCCCCGGCATGAACCTGCAAGTCGATATCTTCAAAGGAACCGGAACGAGTGAGATGACTGACCTGAAGCACGATCTCCCGGCCATCTTCGCCTGCCCCTGAAGCTTCAGCCTTCCTCTCCTCAACTTCATGCCCGACCATCATCCGCACAACCTCGCGCTTTGTAACGCCTGCAACCTCCTTTGTACCCACCAGGAGCCCATCCCGCAGGACAGTGACCCTTTGGGCGATCTGAAATATCTCGTCCAGCCGGTGAGAAATATAGATGATGCCGACATCCTGTTTGCGCAGCGTATTGATAATGTCGAAGAGCAACTCGACTTCATGCGGCGTCATTGCCGCTGTCGGCTCGTCCATCACGATGATACGGGCGTTTGAAGAAACAGCCTTGACGATCTCGACGATTTCACGTTCGACGACTGACAGTTCGCCCATCAGCGCCTGCGGATTGATCGATAATTCCAGCAAGCTTAGCTGCTCTTCTGCCAGCGCCTTTGCTTTCTTCCAGTCGACCACGAAGCGACCAAGCCGTCCGTTCGCGCGCGGCAAATGACCAAGGAGGAGGTTTTCGGTCACCGATAGATCGTGGCAATGATACAACTCCTGATAGATCATACGGATGCCCAATTGCTCCGCATCGCGCGGCCTCTCTATCTCGACTTCTTTGCCGCCAATAAAAATTGCCCCGTCATCTTTATGGTAGTCGCCGTTGAGAATCTTGATCAGGGTCGATTTCCCGGCGCCGTTCTCTCCAACCAGCGCCAGAACCTCACCCGCATACAGATCCATCGAGACATCATCAAGCACCTTGACGCCGGAGAAACTCTTGGAAATGCCACGCATTTCCAGAATCGGCTGGGCGGTTATGCCAGTTTCCATGATTACGCCACCTCCTTACCGTTGCTGCGCCCAGCGGGTCCGCAATTGATCGAGACCAATCGCAAGGATAAGTACGGCGCCCCGAGCGACGATCTGATAGTACGAGGATACGCCGATGAGGATCAGCCCGTTGTCAAGGGTTCGTAGAATGATGACGCCCATCAGGGTCCCGATCAAGGTGCCCTTGCCGCCCGACAAACTGGTCCCGCCCAGGACCACGGCTGCGATCACTGTGAACTCCAGCCCCACCGCCGATTGGGGCGTGGCTGCCGCCAACTGGGATACCGATACTAACCCGCCAAAACCAGCCAGGATACCGCTGATAATAAAAACTGCCATGATATTGCGACGACTGGCGATGCCGGCCAGACGTGCGGCCATGGGGTTACCGCCTATTGCATATAAGTCGCGACCAAAGGGTGTCCGCCTCAGCACAAAAACAAAGATGACATATAGCATCACCATCAAGATAAACGGTATGGGCACGCCAGCAATAGCGCCTCGACCTAGTTGGAGAAAACCGGGATGCGTGATCTGATTGGTCGAAGCACTGGTAAGCACAAAAGCTAACCCTCTGATGATAGACAATGTAGCTAATGTGCTAATCAACGGATTGATGCGCATCCGGGTAACCAGGGTACCGTTGAGCACGCCAACGAGAACCGCAGCCGCCATACCAGCCGCGGCAGCAACCCAGATCGGTATGCCCGCCTTCTCCCACAATAAACCTGTAATCACCCCGGTCAGGGCTGCCACGGACCCCACAGATAAGTCCACGCCTCCTGCTATAAGAACTAGCGTCTCGCCGATGGCGATGATCCCAATAATGGGCAACGTACGCCCGATGTTGATGAAGTTCTCGACCGTCAGAAAATAGGGAGAGAGCGCCGCAAAAACAATGCAGATAATCAGGTAGATCGCCAGCAGACTTACTGCATTGGAAACTTGATATCCGCCGGTTCTTAAGCGTGTGAACAGGTTTGGAGCAGGCGCGCCCGCCGTCGGTGTTGTCATTGAAGCTTCTCCAACAGTGGCTCTATGCAGAAGAGTATCAAGAACGGCTCGGAGGGAGGGCGATCGATCGCCCTCCCTCCGAAGTATCGCTTCAGTGATCAGCTACAACTGCTGTGCTCCGGATAGTACTCGCACAGATTGTCTTTGTTGATGAAGACGTGGTCTACATAGATGGCAGGTGGCAACACCTTGCATTCCAATGCATCGATGATAGCCGGAATCAGCCATTCCCCGTAGCGCTCAGGGAAGTATGCCGTTGAGCCAATATGACGGCTGCCCTCTTTGACCATATTGTCCTGACCTTCGGGATCAGCGCCCTGGGCGACGACGATGACATCTTCGGTCCGCCCCGCTGCATCAAAGGCCGCCATCGTCCCTGATGCCGTGCCCTCATTGATGTTCACGGCGACCACATGGTGCGCATCGGGGATACTCGGCAACGTATCGCCCACGACGCGGAATGCCTCATCCTGCGTGTTCTTGCTGTCCAGGTAGAAGATCATATCCTCAGGCACTTCAACGTCGAGATTGTCAAGCAAACCTTCGACCTGACCCTGCATGCGGGCGGCGGGGATGGGGCCGGATTGCGGCAGCTCCAGCACGAGCACGGCATCTACCTGGCCATCCCAATTCGCTTTTACCCATTCTGCGGCGGCTTCGCCGGCCATGCGGCCTGCGCCGTAATTATCAGCGCCAAAGAAGGTGGCGCCAGGCATGGGGATGTCAATGGCGATAACAGGGATGCCTTCCTTACGGAATTTATCCATCATCACATTGCCGAACTTCTCATCGGTCTGGAATTCAATCACGCCGTCCACACCTTGCAGGATGAAGTTGTCGGCATTGGCCAGGGCGGTGGCGCCATCCAGATTATTGTCAGCCAGCAAGAGCTCGACGTTGCCTGCTTCCGCCGCCGCCTTCTCGATGCTTTCTCGCACCAACTGTGTGAAGACGATATTCTCTACGAGATTGGCGAAGCCGATCTTATAGTTGTCTTTCATGGTTGCACAGGCTTCTGGCGCCGGCGCTTCCGCAGTCACTTCAACCACCTTCTCCACCTCGACCGTCTTCTCTACTTCAACCACCTTTTCAACTTCGACCGTCTCTTTGACGACGACAGTTTGAACAACAACCTGCGGCTCGGCCACTGGCGCCGCACAGGCTGCAATCACCAATAGCATCAAAACGCTGATGGCGATCAACCCCAAAATCACGGACATTCGATGATTCTTCATAGTCTGTGCTCCTCCTAATAAGCACGTGTGCCTGAAACGTGAGTCAACATGGGAAAAAGTTGCTAGACGCAAGTGAAATCACAATCTATGGCTCTTTTTCAAAGGCGCCTCCTTTGGCGAACGAAAAAGGAAGTCTGGGACGATGAAGATATGCGTGACGATCGCGGCTTACTTCAATCCACACGCTGGCATAACGCCAGTCAACCGCTGTTGAAATTTGTTGATTTTTGACGAAACTTGTCGGTAATGGTAGCATTGCCTACACGCAATGTCAAATATCGCCAGTCCAAAACGATACCCGTTAGCCGCCGAATCGTCAACCGATCACGTGGCCGACATGTTGTAGTGCGGTCAAGCCAAGCGAATAGTTTTTCCTGCTCACTCACTGAGTGCTGTCATGACGACTTTTGAACGAAGACAACGAATTCTTCAACTGCTAAGCGAACAAAATGTGGTCAAGGTCGTGGAGTTGGCCGAGCGCTACGATGTCTCAGAAGGGACTATTCGCAATGACCTCGCTGCGTTGGAAGAAGAGGGGCTCTTGATGAGGGTGCGAGGCGGCGCGGCCAGGATTCAAACACCGCCATCATTTGATAACATACGTGTTACCCGAAAGGCGATCAATGTGGAAGCGAAACGGCGTATTGCCCGCTGGGCGGCGGACATGGTTGAGGATGGCGACGCTATCGCGTTAGACGCCAGTTCGACCGTGCTGTACATGATCCCCAGTCTCGCCCAATTCCGCCGCCTGACCATTATCACCACCGGGATCGAGACAGCCAGGCTGGCAGTTGAATCGACGCCGCACACGGTGATTCTGGTTGGGGGCGTCATCGGGGCAAATGCCAATTCTGTGACGGGTCTTTTGGCTGCACCGATGCTGCAAGACCTTCATTTCCGCACTGCATTTGTCTCAGGCGTGGGACTCTCCGCCCAACATGGCTTGACCGAACGTGATCTGGCGGAGGCGCAACTTAAGAGAACACTGGTCGAACATGCGCAACAAACCGTGGCGTTGGTCGATTCGAGCAAGTTCGAAAGGGTAGGTCTCGCACCCTGCCTGCCCATCTCGAAGCTGTCGAATGTGTACACCGATAGCCAGGCTGCACCGGATACAATTCAACAATTATGTCAACAAGGCGTTACTGTCACTGTCTGCGGCGAACGTACAGTCACAACGCACCGCAATGACAGCCGCCAACCGAACTATCGAATCGGGTTCGCCAATCTAACCGAAAGCGACATCGCCTTCGCCATTGACGTGCGTCGCGGGCTGGAGCGTGCCGCTGAGGCCAAAGGCGTGCAACTGGTGCTGGCGGATAACCAACTTAGCGGTGAACAGGCGTTGCGCGTGGCCGACTACTTGATCGAAAAGAAAGTTGATTTAGTAATCGAATATCAGATCGATGCGGCGGTCAGTTCACTAATCATGGATAAGTTCTCTCGGGCTGGCATTCCAGTTATCGCTGTGGATATTCCCATGGTGGGAGCCAATTTCTTCGGCGCTGACAACTATCGCTCCGGGCACATTGCCGGGCTGGAATTGGGACGATGGATCCAGGAATGCTGGGATGGCGAACTCGATCTTCTGCTGATTTTAGAAGAGCGGCGGGCGGGCGACCTTCCTGCCAGCCGGATTGTCGGCCAGATTGAGGGCGTACAACAGATGTTAGGAACTATACCTGCCGAGAAACGAATCTATCTAGACAGCGGTAATACGAGCCGTACCAGTGATATCAATTTGTCGGAAGCGCTGCAGAACAACCGTCAGGCTCGTCGCATTGCTGTGCTGGCGTTCAATGACGATGCAGCGTTCGGGGCATTGCAGGCGGCGCGTCGGCTCGGTCGTGAGTCCGATGTGGCGATCATCGGCCAGGGCTGCGATCGTATCATCCGGGCGGAGTTGCGCAAACGAGGCGCCTGCGTGGTGGGCTCCACAGCATTCATGCCAGAACGGTATGGGGACAGGCTCATCGAGTTAGCCCTGCAAATCCTGGAGGGGAAGCCCGTGCCGCCGGCAGTTTATATGGATCATGTCTTTATCACCGCCGCCAACATCGATGAATATTACGCCGCATGAAACGGCGCGCTTCAGTTTTGCAATAACGCCTGAAGCCGGATAAAAGCCTCCTCCCACCCGCCCTCTTTTCTCGGCTCGAACGTCTCGACCTCGCCCGACCGCAACACAACCCCCCGCGCTTCGGCCAGCGAAGCGACATCGCCCAGCGCCGACGCCTGGACGAGGAGATTGCCCATCGCCGTCGCCTCCACAGGACCGGTGACCACTGGCCTGTTGCAGGCGTCCGCCGTCCACTGGGAGAGCAGCCAGTTGCGCGAGCCCCCGCCAACGATGTGAATCACGTCGAGTCGTTTTGCCAGCAAAGTCTGCAAGCGCTCGAACTGAAAACGATATTTGAGGGCGATGCCTTCCAGCACGCAACGGATGATCTCACCTTTGGATTGCGGCGAAGTCTGGCCGGTGTTTGTGGCATATGCCCGGATGCGTGCGGGCATGTCGCCTGGCGACAGAAAGGCAGGGTCGTCGATGTCAATGACGCAACGGAATGGCGTGGCTGCCGCCCCCATTTGCACCAGGTCATCGTACGAATATTCCTCGCCCTGCCCAGCCCACGTGCGGCGGCATTCCTGCACCAGCCACAGGCCCATGATATTTTTGCATAAGCGAAACGTGCCGCCCAGCCCGCCCTCATTGGTGAAATTGAATGCCATGCTTTGCTCATTGATCACCGCTTCGGGTACGACCGCCCCTAAAACCGACCATGTGCCTGAGCTAATCCAGGCGTAGTCCTCAATTGTGACCGGAATGGCTGCGACGGCGGAGCCGGTGTCGTGGCAGGCGGGAGCGATGACGGGAATAGCATCGATGCCGCATTCAGCGGCCACGGCTGGCAGCAACGAACCCAATTTCGAGCCTGGCGGCATGATTTCGGGGAAGATGGCGGCGGAGATGCCGAGCGCCGAAAGCAATGGCTCCGCCCAGGTTCGGCGCGTGGGATCGTAGCACTGAGTGGTTGTAGCATTGGTGAATTCGCAGGCCTTGCGACCCGTCAGCCAGTAGTTGAACAGGTCGGGCATGGTGAGGAAAGTTCGGGCCAGGGAGAGGGTAGGGTCTTGGGCAAGCGCCATCGCCAGCAGTTGGTAGAGCGAGTTTATCTGCATGAATTGGATGCCGGTCTGGGCGAATATCTCGTTTTTACCGACTCTGGTGAACGCCGCTTCGAGCGCCCCATCCGTACGGCTGTCCCGATGATGGAACGGGTTGGCGAGCAGCGCTCCCTGTGCGTCAAGCAAAGCGAAATCGACGCCCCAGGCGTCCAACCCTACCCCGGCCAGGTCGCCCCCGCTCGCCCGACCAGCCTTCCCGATCCCGGTTTTGATATCAGCCCACAGGCGTAAAGCATCCCAATGCAGGCCATCGTTCAAGCGCACGGGTGCGTTGGCAAAGCGATGCACTTCCTCCAAAGCCAGGCGCTCTCCGTCAAACCGGCCTAAAATTGCCCGGCCGCTTTCTGCGCCCAAATCGATGGCGAGATAATTGCGTGTGGCTGTCACGTCGCTCCTCCTTGAGCGGAATCTACCGATGGTGGACGATGGATGCCAGACGATTGTGGACGTGTCGGGCGCTATCGTCCTCTGTCCATCGTCAAGACTTCAAAACAGCGCCTTCACCGTTTCCACGACGCGTTCCACGCTGGGCACATAGAACTGCTCCATGACCGGCGCAAACGGCGGCGGCACATCCGGAGCGGAAACGCGCTTGATGGGGGCGTCGAGCCACCAGAATCCTTCATCGGCGACGATGGCGGCGATGTCGCCCGCCCAACCGCCGGTAAGATTGTCTTCCTCGACGATGACCAGTCGCCCAGTCTTCTTCACCGAATCGAGGATGAGTTCCTTGTCCAGGGGCACGAGCGTGCGCGGATCGATCACTTCGGCCTCGATTCCCTCCTCGGCCAAAACATCGGCGGCGGCGAGTGCCCGATACATCGTCAGCAGCTTGCCCACGATGGTGACATCGCTGCCGGGGCGACGAATGACGCCCTTGCCGATGGGCACGGTGTAATCGCCGTCCGGCACTTCGCCCACCGGGCTGAGTGCACCCTTTTCCGAACGAGGGCCTTTGCTGCCATACAGCAGTTTGTGCTCGAAAACCAGCACGGGATTGTCATCCCGCACCGCACTTTTCAGCAGGCCTTTGGCATCGTAGGCCGTGGCCGGGGCCACCACCTTCAGGCCGGGGATATGCGTGAAAAAGGCTTCGAGACTTTGGGCGTGTTGCGAACCTCGTGAGGTCGCGCCCACCGGCGCTCGCATCACCATGGGCACTTTTACCGTGCCGCCTGACATGTAAGTCATCTTGGCAGCCTGGTTGGCAAGCTGATCCATCATGCAGAACAGAAAATCGCCATACTGCACGTCGGCGATAGGCCGCAGCCCGGCAATTGCTGCACCGACAGCTACACCGGCAATGCCGATTTCGGAAATGGGCGTGTCCAGAATTCGCTCATGCCCGAACTCCGCCGACAGACCCTGTGTGACTGTGAACGCCCCACCAAAGCCGCCGGGGATGCCGATATCCTCGCCAATGCAGAACACGCGCTCATCCCGAATCATCTCTTCTCGAATGGCCTGGCGCAACGCCTCGGCAATACTCATTTGCGGCATCTCACACCTCCACTCCGTAGAATACGTGTTGTAGCGCTTCGGTCGGGTCTGGGTCAGGGCTGGCTTTGGCGAAGGCGACGGCGTCATCAACCTCGGCTGTCACATCGGCCTCGATGGCATCCAACCCAGCCTGATTGGTAACACCCTCGGCCAGCAGACGCTCGCCCAGGCGTTCGATCGGGTCTCGCTCCTTCCACCATTTTTCCTCCTCCTTGGTGCGATATGTCAGCGGATCGCTGCGCGAGTGGCCCACCTGGCGATAGGTCTTGCACTCCAACAGCGTCGGCCCCTCGCCCGCCCTCGCTCTCGCCACCGCCCGGCCCATCGCCTCGTACACGGCCAGCACGTCGTTCCCATCCACCACTTCGCCCGCCATGCCATAAGCGGCGACACGGTCGGCGATGTTCTCGATTTTGAAGGTCACACCCACCGGCGTCGAAGCTGCGTAGAGATTATTCTCGCACACATAAATGACTGGCAGATCCCAGATAGCGGCCATGTTCAGGCCCTCGTGAAACGCGCCCTCGTTGGCCGCGCCTTCGCCAAAGAAACAGGCTGCCACCCGGTCTGAGCCCTTACGTTTAAAGCCGAGCGCCAGTCCCGCCGCAATGGGGATGCCGCCGCCCACGATGGCGATGGCGGGCAACATGCCCACATCCATATCGCCAACGTGCATCGACCCGCCTTTTGCCTTGCAGCAACCGGTGGACTTGGCGTAAAGCTCCGCCATGATTGAACGTGCTGAGACGCCCTTAGCGAGAGCGTGGCCGTGTGGGCGATGCGTGCTGGTGATGTAATCATCCGTGCGCAGATGCGCGCACACGCCCGTCGCCACAGCCTCCTGGCCGACGTAAAGATGGAGAGTAGAGGGGATTTCGCCGCGCATGTAAAGCTGGTTGCAACGCTCCTCGAATCGGCGGATCAGCAGCATCTGCCGATACATGGCGGTTTTCTCGTTTGATGTTGGCGTCTTGATGGAATCAGTCATGGTCTTGTCCGCTAGAATTGAAATTGGATTGACGATTATCGTCAGGCTTTTCCGGCGCTGCCGAAGAGATGCATCAGGTCTTCGACTACAGCTTGCATGGCGACCCGCCCAGCGGTCAACACGTCGTTATTGAAACCGGAGCCGATGATGTCGTAGGGATTGTAGGGCTCACTCACGCGACCGCACGCCTCTCGAATAGCCTCGAAGTAAGCGCGCTTAATCACGCTGCCGACATTGATTTTGCCGACGCCCAGGCGACCGGCCGCAGCCAGGTCGTCGCGGGCGACCGAGGTGGCGCCATGCAGCACCAGGGGCACCGAGACAGCCGCACGGATGGCAGCAAGCCGGGCGAAGTCAAGTCGAACCTGGCCACGGCCATGCAGATGCGCCTGACCGATATTGATGGCGAGCGCATCAATGCCGGTCTCGGCTACAAAAGCGGCTGCCTCATCTGGGTCCGTCAGATGCAGATCGGCAGGGGCATCGGTCAGATCCCCGCTCAGCCCGACCAATGAAGCTACCTCCGCCTCGACAGCTACCCCTACCGGGTGCGCTCTCTCCACCACTTTTCGGACAATGGCGATCTGCTCTGTCAGATGCATTTCTTCGTCACTAAACATAGTCAGGTTGAAACCCAGGTCGATGGATTCGTACACCCAATCCAGATGCGGCGACTCATTGAAGAGGAGGCAGCAAGGCGTCGAGAGCGACTGCCCCACTGCCAGGCCCATGCCAGCGTACGGGGCCAGGCGGTCACGCACGATGCGATCCGGGTGAGGGATGTAAATGCCGCTGAAGCCCAGGATGACCGGTGAGCGCGTGGCTTCGGCGGCATCGGCCACAGCCAGCAGCGATTCCAGATTCCAGCTTTCGAAGTAGCCGACCGCAAAGCCGCCCTCGCGAGCGGTTTGCATCAGTTCGGGAAAAGCAACTAAGGTCATAATACAAAACCCTTCAATCTATTCACCGATTAATAAATCGCCCGGTCGCAAATCATGCTTTCGACACCAATCGGCTGCATTTTCGGTTACGCCGTCATCGCCCTTTATGCGGCCCAGGCTGACACCGCCATCGCTGGCTGCAACCACAGATCGGGTTCGGCCCAGGGATAACAATGTGCCTGGTGCAGCCGTCGGCGGCGTGGTCATCGCCTTACTATTCCAGAACCGAACCGGCTGTCCAGAGAACTGGCTGAAACATTGACCAGGTGAAATATTGATCCACCGGCTGATCTCCGCAGCGGGGCGTCGCCAATCGATTCTGAAGTCATCACTGGTTACGGAGGAGTAATAAGACGCCCCGGATTCGGGTTGAGGTCGGGGATGCAGCCTGCCTGATTCGGCATCTGAGACCAGGTTGGCTATCAGCTTTTCACTCTGCGCCATGACCCGATCATAGAGGGACGCCACCGAATCACGCTTGCGCGTGCGCAGCCGCACTTGATAAAGAATATCACCGGTGTCGATTCCCGCATCCATCATGTGGACGGTCAATCCTGCCCAGCGTTCGCCGTTGCGCAACGCCCAAAACAAAGGGTGTTTGCCCCGGTATGCTGGCAACAATGATGCGTGAAAATTAACTGCGGCTGTGGCGGGTAATCTCAATAGCGTCGATCCAAGGATTTGAGTGTATCCCGCAGCGATGAACAGATCGGGAAGGGTTGCCCGAAGCGCCTCGATAAACGCGGGCTGGTTAGGTCGGGAGGGTTCAAAGATTGGAATCTCTGCACGCCGGGCCAGGGTCACGAAGTCACTGGCGACATCGTCCGCAGCCCGATTGGTGGAAATGCGTTTTGTCGGGGGAGCGTCGACAACCGCAACGATGGAGACGTTCGTATTTTGAAGCGCCCGAAAATGGCGATTGCTAAAGACTGACGAAGAATTACCGAAGTAGATGACATTCATCGAAAGTGAATCTGTTTGAACGCTGCCGCGCGCTCTTGCAAGGGGACTTCCACAGCCATGCGCTCAATGGCCGAACCCAGTTGAACGCCATGACAATCAGTGTGGTCGAGCATGTATTGGGCGTCATCCGGACTGACCAGGGCGGCTCCGTGGGCTAAGAGGATCACATCCGATTTGATAGCTTTGGCGATATCGAAATGCGCCTGACTGCGCTGGGCAGTTTCCTGTAAGTTGCTGCCGTCGCTGTAACCGGTCGAGCCGCCGCGTGTGATACCGGCATGAAAGATGAAAATGTCCGGAGCAGCATCGTTCATGAGACGTTCGGTGTCCTCTGCGTTGAAGGCATAGCCAATGGTGAGCATGTCGAGGTCATGCGCCGTGCAAAGCATGTCGATCTCCATTTGATAACCAAGACCGGTACCCTCCAGAGTCTTGCGGAAATCTCCATCGAACCAGGCTACCGTTGGGAAATTGTGAACGCCGGAGTAGCCGATATGCCTGATATCTTCGAGGAATAGTCGCATATCGCGCAGAACATCCACGCCATTGAGCCCGGCGATCACGGGCGTCGCCTTGACTTGAGGCAACACTTCACGCTTGCCAATCTGGTACACCATTTCATTGGCATCGGCCATGGGCAGCATACCGGCCAGCGAACCATAGCCCTGCATGCGAAAATAGCCGGTGTTGTAGACCCCGAGGATATCGACGCCTCCACGCTCGATGAATTTTGCAGCGATGCCGTTGCCCGCGCCGGTCATGACGAGAGGTTTACCTCGATCAATTTCAGTTCGTAACCGATCAATGAATGCCTGTCGCGAGTATCTTGTAGCCATCAAACTCCTCCCCTTATGGTTGCCTCGCTTTAGCGTCGATCAATTGCATCAAAGTCCTGGCGGCTTCGGCGGCAAAATCCGGATCGTCGATATAGGTTTCCCTTTCAACAACCCGGATGTTGTGCGGTAACCCGGCCTTGAGGGCGGTCACAAAGGCATTGTCCGCTTTGGGATCGTGGAATCCCCCGCCAACGACGGCATAGCTATCGTATCCTCCCTTTGGGATCATGAAAACGGCATCGCCAGTGGTGAAGCGGAGGCGATGCGCCACCTCTTGACCAACTCTGGCCATTTCCTCGGCGTTGAGCCGCACATCCGTAATTTTGGGGCTATGCCGGATCAGGGTTCGAGCGTTGAAAGGCGGAGGAACGGTCTCGGGTTCGTTGAAAACGAGGACTTCGATGGCGCCAGGGCAGATAACTTGCGCCAGGCCCAGTTGACCGGCGGTGGTCAATCGCTCAGTACCGCCAGCCAACAGGGCATGAAACATTTCGTTGGAGACTTCGATTGTCGAATAATCCAACACAGCGCCGATCACCCCCTCGCGCATCAACTGCTCCATGGCCCGCCCGCCGGGGCCGATAGCATGGAAGACGATGGTTTCGTAGCCCGCAGCTTCCAATACTTCCATCGCTTTCATCGCCCCCAACGTCGTGATGCCCACGGTCGTAATCGCCACCAACGGTTTCTCACCCGGCGTCAGACCAACCGCCACCGCAGCCATGCCGCAAACGGCGCCAGCGGCATTGGCCAGGACTTTGCGGGTGACAGGGTTCAATCCCATGATGTCAGTCACCGAAAACATCATTGTGATGTCTTTGATATCCACCCAGGGGGCGACATTCCCGGACGCCATGGTCGAGACCATGACTTTTGGAAATCCATAGGGGAGCGCCCTCATCACCGTGGTGCTCAAAGTGGTTCCCTGGGTTCCGCCCATCGAAACGATACCGTGGATTTTTCCCTCGCTTTCCAATCTGGTCACGATTCTGGTAGCGCCTTCGGCCATCACCGGCGCGGCCTCCTCGCGTGAGGGATGTTCGAGGAGTCGTGCCAGGGGAGTTCCGCCGGCGGCGGCAACCACCTCCCGCGTAATGTCCGCTACGGCGGCGGGAATGCCGACAACGCCCGTGTCGATCACCAGCGCTGTGTCGCCGTACCCAGCAATCTGCTGGCGTAGAAACTCAGCTTCATGGCCTTTGGTATCGAGCGTCGCCAGAACGACAATTGTTTTGCCACTCATCGTGCTCTCCTGTTACAGCGGTACGGGAATCGGGAAATGGTCGGCGAACATGTTATCACAGTTAGATGTTTTTCGGCCCAAACTTCGGATGGAAGTCCATGTTGTAATAGCCCCAGCGGGTGTGCGGGCGCTTGCGATAACCCCAGGTTTCCAGGGCGGCGCGCAGTTCCGGCTGGTCCTGGGCGGCGATGTTGAGTGGGATGCCAGCCTGCGCCGCGGCGATAGCCTGATGGAACGCCCTCGCCCCAGCCGTGTAGCCCATGGGATGGCCTAACATGCCTCCGCCCGCCATGAAGATCATGTCATTGCCATTCTCGGCCAGCATCGGTTCGACCGAGCCGGGATGTATGCCCGCGCCCGGCATCGTCCAGATCGGCTTGATGTGATAGAAAGGCGCGAGCATCGTCTGCGTTGTGCGCAGCGCTTCCTCCAATGAGGCTACCGGGATCGACGACCAGATGGAGGGGGTCAGCATCATATCCGCCCCGCACAGCCGGCAGATTTTGGCGAGCACAGGGAAGTTGATGGTGGGGAGCAGCGCCAGCATGTGGGAGACGTGCAGAAGGATGGGAGCCGTGATCTGATCGTCTTCGGCCAGAACCCGCAACATCGACGGCCCGGCGGAATAGGCCAGCAGCAGTCCGGTGGCGCCATTGGCGCAGGCGCGCCGCGCTTTCTCCTGAATCTTGTCCACCTCATCGGTGATGCTGATCATGTAGAGTGTCTTGCGACCGGTCTCACGCTCCGCTTTTTCCAGCGCTTTCAACACGGCTTCCAGGCGGGCGTCAAAGGGACAGATGTCAAGCTCGCTGGTCATCTCGTCATCCTTGACCAGGTCAGCCCCGCCCAATGCGCTTTGATAGACCTGATTGGCGGTCTCCTCCGGCGTCATCCCCATTTTGGGCTTGATGATTTGCAGGATGAGGGGGCGGTCGTAAACGCCAAGGTGATCACGCAGGCCGGGTACACCGAACTTGGGACCCTTGAACTTTTTCGCCAGCTTCTCAGGGATGAATATGTCGAGGAGCCGCATGTTGGTGGGGAAAGCAAAGCAGTTGCCAGCGATGGAAAGCAGCAGCATGGGGACATTGGTGTTCACATCCCAGGCGGCGGTGGGGAACCCCAACTGGATGACCGCTCTTTTCGAGCCGCGTGGCGCTGGCACCTCGTAATAGCCCAGCACTTTGCTCGCCAGGCGCTGTCGCAACTCCGGCGTTTCCTCGCTCACCTCCATCCAGCTTGCGGTCGAGCCTTCCAGCGCCAGCCGCTGCACCTGCTCTAAGTGGTCGATGAAATCGCCGTCCTCGACCACATCTTCAATGTAATAAGTACCGACGATGTAATCTTCGTCGGGGACGATGCTCTCCCACATGTAGTTGAACATATTGGGATCGTAGAGTTGTTTGGACATGATTTGTTCTCCAGAAAATAGTTATGTAAAGTGATACAAAAAAACTGAAAGCCGTGATATGTGGCGTCTTGCAACCTGACACTTGACACCTGATACCCTTATACGCCTAACAGCGCCTTGCGGATCATAGCTGAGGCTTCCAGCGCGTCGCCGCTGGCGATAACGGAAGCGATGCTGTCCCGCCCCATCCGATCTAGCAGGCCGTGAAGCCCTTGAATCCAGGCGATACTTTCGGCGGCGGCGCGAATGCCATTCTCGCGATAAGGGAAGATGTCGAGGGCGTACCAGCCGTTGTAATTCATGCGATCCAGCCAGTAAAGCAGTTCGAGCATCTCGACCGTATGAATCGACCCCACCGTCATATCGTCATCCCACAGCCGCCAATTATCGTTAAAGTGCATGTAGTAGAGTTTGTCGCCGAAGTATTGCAGCAGCGCCGCCGACTCCGCTGCGCTTTCGTAGGCCATGAGCGCGTGCCCGACGTCGATCATCGCACCCACATTTGCCTTGTCGACGCGTTCGAGCAGCAACAAAGTTTTTCCCACCGTGCCCACGAAACAATGCGTGCGCGGCTCTTTGGGTTTGTACTCGATGACCAGATTGATTTCCGGCAGGTGTTCAGCGCATTCGATCGTGCCCTCGATGATGCGATCCCAGGCCGAGAGATAATCCGCTTGAAACGGATAATCATAACCATCCTGCCCGAACCACAGGTCCACAACCTGGCAGTTCAACTGCTTCGCCCACTCCATCGATTTCTTGACTTCGTGGATAGCGTCACGGCGGATTTGCGGATCGTTGGAAGCAAACGACCCCCAGCCCCACTTGCCCGACGCCCAAATGTCGGGCGTGACGCACGTGACTTCCAAACCGGCATCGCCAATCTGGCGACGGATTTGCTCGACATTGTCATCGTTGACGTGCCACAGGCCCACGACTTCGACCCCGGTGAGGCCGGGCACTTTGGTCGCAGCCGAAATCAATTCATCGGTCGAGAGCCGTTCGCCATAACCGGCCAACACGTAGCGGTCGGCGCAGGCATTGAAAGTGTTGATGTTGGCGGAAAAACGGGGTTGTGACATGTGGTCTCTCCTTAGGATATGACAGGTTGAGGAATAGGCGGACAATACCCAATCTCCAATATCCGGCTACACCGCCGGGCGATTCAATGCCACTTTGAAGTCGTAGCGGTCGCCGCGCCAGACGGCTTCCAGGTACTCGACGGCGGCGCCATCGGCGGCATAGGTGACGCGCTCGGCGTACATCACCGGCGCGCCGGGCTGAATGCCGAGATGGCTGGCCTCGATATCGTTGGCGCCCCGGGCGCGTAACGTCTCCCGGCCATTCCACAGGCGCAGGCCATACCTGCTTTCCAATAATCGATAGAGCGAGCCGCCGAGATCGTCTTCATCAAGCGTGGGGCAGAGTTGCGCGGCAAGATAGGCGGTTTGCAGGCTGATCGGCAGGTCGTCGACAAAGCGCAGTCGTACCAGTTCGAAGACCATCCCATCATCCGCCAGATCGAGCGCAGCCGTCACACGCGCAGGCGCAATAATCCGTTGCAGGCTCAGCACCCTGGTTTCCAGCCGCCAGCCACGCTGCCGGATATCCTCGGTGGTCGAGACAAGCGCCGTCGCATCCTGCTCGACCCGCCGCGCCGGGGCGAACGCGCCCACGCCCTTTTGT
>JAGFJG010000068.1 GCA_024102915.1 Caldilineales bacterium | reverse complement strand
GTGTTTTCCGCTGGGACTGATCGATGCTAGACTGGATTTCGTACAAACCTGCGGGACTTTCGATGGCCCCGCAGGTTGTCCCTTTCCTGGGAGGAATAATGGCTAATGTGATTCAATCCGGCGACGCGCAAACAGAATCCGATCGCACAGAGAGATTCTGGCACAGGTGGCGGTGGCTATGGTCGGCGGTGTTCCTGGCGACCGTGCTTGTGCCGCTGCCGATGATCTGGGGGTCCGCCGACATTACGGACGCGCAGCGCCTACAGCTAATCGGCCTGAGCCTGCTCATGATCGTGGCGCACGGCCTCATGGTTTTCGTGCTGGAGCGCAAGCATCCCGAGATTCGGCAATTTCGTCGCTACACCATCACCTATGTCGCCATCATCACTCTGTTGTGGATTCCGATGGTGCGAATCGATCCCGCCTATTTCCTCACTTTTGGCGGGCTGATCAGCCAGCTTTTCATCTGGGTGGAGATACCGTGGTCGATCCCGCTTGCCTTCGTGCTGATGGTGTTGGCCTTCACCGTCGAGGGCGATTTCGCCCTGGGCGATATCAACCTCGGCAATTCCGGCCTGTGGCTCTGGCTCTTTCTTACCGGCGCTGCGGTGATGCTGGCGCTTTTCATCAATTCCATCATCGGCGAAAACATGCGGCGGCAGGAATTGATCCGGCAGCTTCAGGAGACTCGCTCGGAACTGGCGGCATCTGAACGTCGGGAGGGCATCCTGGCCGAGCGGCAACGCCTGGCCCACGAGATTCACGACACGCTGGCCCAGGGGTTCACCAGCATCGTCATGCATTTGGAGGCGGCGGAACAGGCTATCGGCCAGGACGATCAGATTGTGCAGCGGCATGTCGATCTGGCTCGGCGCACAGCCCGCATCAGCCTGGATCAGGCGCGACGCGTGGTACAAGACCTGCGCCCGCGCGCGCTGGAACAAGCAACCCTGGCTGAAGCCATCGAACGCACAGCCGGGGAATGGACTGAGCAAAGCGGGATCGAAACGCAGGTGACTGTCACCGGCGCTGGCAGACCCCTGCATCCCGCCATCGAAGTCACGCTGTTGCGGGCTGTGCAAGAGGCGCTCTCGAATGTGCGCAAGCATGCCCAGGCGACGCGGGTGAACATCACGCTGTCTTACATGGACGATGTCGTGGTATTGGATGTGCAGGACGACGGCGTTGGGCTTCAGCCGAATTCCACGCCTGGCGAAGGCGGCTATGGGCTGACGGCCATGCGCGAGCGGGTGGAACAGATGCACGGCTCGCTTCTGGTCGAGAGCCGTCCGCACGAAGGCACGACGCTCGTGATCGAAATACCCATCCAGCCCGCAAGCGAACAGGAGGTGCAAGCATGACAGAAAACGCCGACACAATCCGCATCCTGATCGTCGATGATCACATGGTCGTGCGCGAGGGCTTGAAAGGAATGCTGGTCGGGCAGCCCGATTTCGAGGTGGTGGGTGAAGCTCCGGATGGCGTGCAGGGCGTCGCCCGTGCCGCCGAACTGCACCCGGACGTCGTGCTCATGGATTTACGTATGCCGGTTCTGGATGGCGTGGGCGCTATTCAGCAGATAGGACAGCGAAACATCTCCACGCACATCCTCGTGCTCACGACTTACGACAGCGATTCCGACATCGTGCCAGCCATCGAGGCGGGAGCGACCGGCTATCTGCTCAAAGACGCCCCGCGCGAAGACCTGTTTCGCGCCATTCGTGCGGCGGCGCGTGGCGAATCCTTTCTGGCCCCTGCCGTCGCTTCCCGGCTGATGGGCAAGATGCGAGCGCCCGCCGAAGAACAACTCAGCGCCCGCGAGATCGAAGTATTGGATGCCGTGTCCAAAGGGCAGAGCAACAGGGAGATCGGCAAAAATCTGCACATCAGCGAGGCCACGGTTAAAACCCACCTCATCCACATCTACGACAAGTTGGGCGTCAGCGACCGCACCTCGGCGGTCATGGCGGCCCTGGAACGCGGCATTTTACGGCTGGGCTGAATCTCCTCGCCCTCTCCCAGGACGGGCGAGGAGAGAGTGAGGGAAACCATCCCCCGACAAAACTCAACTATCCCACAACCGCCCGCACCTCCACCCTGCGCTGACCATCCGACGCCCTGGCGACATTTCCTGCCACCGCCCGGCCATCGACGGTTAGCTCGACCCGATTTCCTGGCCCCCGTCGCTCGACTTCGATTTCATAAGTCACGCCCCGAAATTCTCGAATGGCGCGAAATCCCGGCCAGGACGACGGCATTATGGGGTTGATGATCAGGCCGTCATAACCGGGGCGGATGCCGAGAATCCATTGCGTGATCGCCACGTAATTCCACGCCGCCGTGCCTGACAGCCATGAGTTTTTGGCCTCGCCGTGGCTGGGCGCATCCTTGCCTGCGATCATCTGGGCATAAACATACGGCTCGCTGCGGTGGATATCGCTAATCGCTTCACGGGCGGAGGGGTTGATGCGGCTGTAAAAGTCGAAGGCTTGATCGCCATCGCCGGTGCGGGCAGCCGCAATCATGATCCAGGGATTGGTATGGCAGAAAATCCCGGCGTTCTCCTTGTAACCGGGCGGGTACGATGAAATCTCTCCCAGCCGGAGTTGGTATCGGGTGAAGGCAGGTTGATGCAGGACGATGCCGTGCGGGGTTGCCAGGTGTTCGGCCACTGCCGCCAGCGCTTGCTCCGCCCGGCCATCCTCCAACCCGATCCCGGCCATGATGCACATCCCCTGCGATTCGATGAAAATCCGGCCCTCGTCATTCTTGCTCGACCCGACCGGATCGCCGAATGCGTCGTAGGCACGCAGGAACCACTCGCCATCCCAGCCGTGCTCATTGACCACAGCCACCATGCTTTGTCCGGCCTCTCGATAGCGGCTGGCGTCATCGCCAAGATCGGAGCGTTCGGCCATTTCGGCCATTTCGGCGGCAGCGGCCACAAACAGCCCGGCGATGAACACCGACTCGGCCACCTTGCCCTCGCCCCGGTTTTCCGTGGTTTGGAATGACTCGCCCGGCTGGTCGGAGAAGCAATTCAGGTTAAGACAATCGTTCCAGTCGGCGCGGCCAATCAGCGGCAAACCATGCGGCCCTAGACGGTCGAGCGTGTATTGCATCGCCCGTTGTAAGTGCTCATAAAACACGCGCTCCGTGCCCGGTTTGTTTTCATAAACGACCTTCTCTCCCAGTAACGACCAATCGCCCGTCTCCTTCAGATAAGCGGCGGCGGCCAGCACCAGCCACAGCGGATCATCATTGAAATTGGAGCCGACCGCATCATTGCCGCGCTTGGTCAACGGCTGGTATTGGTGATAAGCGCCGCCATTCGCCAATTGCGTGGCGGCCAGATCGAGCAGGCGCTGGCGGGCGGCGCCAGGAATCTGGTGCACGAATCCAAGCAAGTCCTGATTGGAATCCCGGAAACCCATGCCCCGGCCAATGCCCGACTCGAAATAGCTGGCCGAGCGCGATAGATGAAAAGTCACCTGGCACTGATAAGCGTTCCAGATATTGACCATGCGATTCGTGTGCGCGTCCGGCGTCTGTACCTGATATTTGCCGAGGATGTCATCCCAATAGGCGGCGAGGTCGGCGGCAGCGGCATCGACGTTGGCTGGATCAAGATACTGCTCGATGATGGGTCGCACGCCGGTTTTATTAATGATCTGGCTGCCAGGCGGATCGAATTTGGCATCGACCGAATTTTCGTGATAGCCGAGCAGGAAGATGACCGGGCGAGTCTCGCCCGGCTGCAAGATGAGCTGCACCTGATGCGAGCCGATCGGGGCCCAGCCGTGAGCGATTGACCCGCCCGCATCGCCTCGCTCCACCGCCTGCGGCCTATCCCAGCCTCGATAGGGGCCGAGGAAGTCCTCACGCTGGGTATCGAATCCAGCGATCGGTTCGGAGCAGGCGAAATAGGCGAAGTGATTGCGGCGTTCCCGATACTCGGTCTTGTGATAGATGACCGAACCCTCGATCTCCACTTCGCCCGTGTTGAAATTGCGCTGATAGTTTGTGGCGTCATCCCAGGCCTCCCACAGGGCGAACTCGATGGCCGAGAACAGGGAAAGCCGGGCGGGTTCAGCCCGATGGTTGGCGAGCGTTGTTCGCCAGATTTCGACGGTAGCGCCGCGCGCGATAAAGTAACGCGTGCTGGCTTCGACGCCCCGAAAAGTGGAGCCGATAATCGAATAGCCCAACCCGTGTCGGCAGATGTACTCATCGAGGCTGGTCTGCGTCGGTTGCCAACTCGGCGACCAGTATTCTCCACTGGCATCGTCTCGCAGATATAGATAGCGCCCGCCCATGTCGAGGGGCGCGTTGTTGTAGCGATAGCGCGTCAACCGCCGCAGGCGGGCATCACGATAGAACGTATAGCCGCCCGCCGTATTCGAGATCAGCCCGAAATAACCCTCGCTGCCAAGATAATTGATCCAGGGCAGGGGTGTGTCGGGGCGGGTGATCACATATTCTCGTTTTTCGTCGTCAAAATATCCGAATTTCATTGTGCATTCTCTCAGGAATTAGGGTTATTCGGTCTTATATTTCCTCAAGGACATTCTTCATCATAACACCCAATGTTCATGTTGTGGCGGTTTGCGCTCCGACGTAAGCATCCATTTTCATACAACAAGCCACAAAATGCCCCGACTCGATTTCGGTCAACGGCGGCGCTGCACGATTGACTTAAACTGATGTCAGTTCGAAAGCGCTACTTTTGACCAACCGTTGACGATAGACCATTGGCGATGGATGATGACGGATGCACTGATAAAACGGGTTCAATCGTCCATCGCCGAGAAAAAAACGACTGTTCTCGTTGTGACTTCGGCTCAGCTCATGCGGTTCTCCGCCTAGAGTTTTGAATTGGATTTGACGAAATCGACAACCTCTTGCAGATAGGCAAACGCCAGACAGACGACGGTATCGGCGCCACCGTAATAGATGGTCATGCGACCTGTCTCGCCATCGACCAGCGCCGCGCAGGGAAAGGCGACATTGGGGACATCACCGGTTCGTTCGTAGGGCGCTTGCGGGGCCAGCAGATAGGGTTCACTCCGGTACAGCGCCTTCCAGGGTTCATCCAGATCGAGCAGCGCCGCCCCGAAGCTATAGACAAAGCCGTTGCACGATGTGAGCACGCCGTGATAGACCAGTAACCAGCCCTCATCCGTCTCGATCGGGATCGGCCCTGCCCCGATTTTCGTGCTCTGCCAGCCCTGGCTGGCTCCCATCACAAAGCGATGACGACCCCAGTGCACCATGTCCGGGCTTTCGCTCAGATAAATATCGCCAAAGGGCGTGTGCCCGTTATCGCTGGGCCGGTTCAACATGACGTATTTGCCGTTGATGCGACGAGGGAACAGCACGCCGTTGCGATTAAACGGCAGATAGGCGTTCTCCATCTGATAATAGGTCTCGAAGTCAGTGGTGTAACCCACGCCGACAGTGGGGCCGTGATAGCCATTGCACCAGGTGACATAATAACGATCTTCGAGCCAGCACACCCGAGGATCGTAGGCATGCTCGAACGCCATGATTTCCCCAACCCTTTTGTCCTCAGGGATAAACTGGATTCGTTCGTTTTTGATGTCCCAATTGATTCCGTCCCGGCTACGACCGCTGTGCAACTGCATCTGCCGGGTTTTGCTGTCGCAGCGGAAAACGCCGGCATAGCCATCGCCAAAAGGCGCAATCGCACTATTGAAAATGCTGTTCGACGAGGGGACGTGATCGTGATTGATGATCGGATTCTGGCTGAAACGCCAGATGACATCCCGGTTGCCCGCGAGCCGTTCTTCCCAGGGGATATTGGGTAATGATGGGATGACAGGCTGGAAATCTGTTTTGCTGGGCATATATCGTTCCTGCAAGGTGATATTGGTGCACAATCCGACAAGATGGCGATTTGGTCAGGCGTGGATTTTTCACTTCCCCGCCCGAACGCATCACCCCATACGACTGCGTCGCTAAAGCGAATTCACCTGGTTTGGCAGCGCTTCCCCGCGCAGCCCCGCAATCAGATTCCGCACCGCCATTTGCGCCATGAGGGTGCGGGTGGCGATGGTGCCGCTGGCGATGTGCGGGTTGATGATGCAATTCGATAAGGTCAGAAGTTTGTGGTCGGCCGGCAGTGGTTCCGGATCGGTGACATCGAGAGCGGCATAGACGATCACGCCAGCCTTCAGCGCGTCGTAAAGCGCGTCCATATCGATGACCGGCCCGCGAGAGGTGTTGATCACGATGGCGGTCGGCTTCATCATCGCCAGAGTTCGGGCATTGATCATATGCCGGGTTTCATCTGTGAGATTGACGTGCAGGGTGACGAAATCCGACCCAGCCAGCACTTCTTCCAAAGACCGGTATTCCACGCCCAACCGCTCTTCGGCTTCCGGCTGACGGAAAGCATCATAATACAGGATGCGCATGTTGAAGCCACGTGCCCGCTCGGCCACGGCCTGGCCAATGCGCCCCATGCCGACCACGCCCAGGGTCATGCCGTACACGCGCTGGCCCAGCAGCACCGTCAGACCCCAGGTATTCCACTTGCCCGCTCGCACATAATCCACCGCCTCAGGCACGCGCCGCGCCGCCGACATCAACAGCGCCCAGGCGAAATCGGCAGTGGCGTCGGTGAGCACGCCCGGCGTGTGGCCGACCGGGACGCCCCTGGCTGTGGCGGCAGCGACATCGATGTTGTCGAACCCTACCGCACACTGGCTGATCACTTTCAGATTCGGGGCGGAATCCATCAAGTCGGCGTCGATGCGGTCGGTGAGCAGGCAGAGCAAGCCCTCTTTATCGGCGACGCGCGCCAACAGTTCTTCGTGCGGGGGCGGGAATTCTTCGTCCCACAATTCGGCGTCGCAGGCTTCAATCAACTCATCCCAGGCGACTTTGGGCAGGCGGCGGGTGACATAAACTTTGGGTTTCATCACGTATTCCTTTTGTAGCCCCGTCGTTGCACGATTATCGCATCCTATTTCGTTTTGTGGGTCGGGCTAATCGCCGACTCCCTGCCCGCAACTGCCGCAGAAGCGGTCTCCGGCCTTGACCAGCGTGCCGCACCGGCCACAATAGCGATCGACCTTTGCCCCTGCCGTCTTGCTGCGCCGGGCGCTGGCGATGGCTGCTTCGAGCGCATCTTCGCTGGCGGCATGGCCGTTGCGCCCATTCGTGCGCGGCTGCGTGCGCTGCCGGGCGATCTCAGCTTCGAGGGTGGCGTCGAGCGCCGGGGAGAGTATCTCCGCCTCAGTCTCGTCAATCGAACGCAACACCACGGCGGCCTGTTGCTTGAGCTGGCCTGTGTGCGCAGCATAATCTTCATCAGTCAGCTTGCCCATTTCCATATCGAAGCGGGCGTCGCGCGTGGCCTGATAGAGCCTGTCACGCTGGCTGTAGAGTTCGAGCAAGCGCGGGTCGACGTCGACGGTCGGTTGAGGCGTGCGGTTGTTGCGCAAGAAAGGCCAAAGGATGGCGACCGCCGTGACGGCGACGAGTGCAATGGTGACAAAAATCCACAACATGATGAGGGCTGAACTGAGTGATTCGGAGGGGTATGAAGCTGATCAGGCGGGCTGAGCGGCGACTGGTACGCTGACTCGACGGGCGGATCGGGCGCGAATCGGTATCAGGGCGAATACCGTGCCGAATATCATGACCAGGCCGCCGATCCACATCCACAGCATCAGCGGGTTCACGAAGAATTCAAAAGCCGCCAACTGACCCCCATCCTCCCAGCCGTTGAAGACGACATAAACATCTTCGCGTGGGTTGGTATGCAAACCAACTTCGGTGGTGGGGCCCATGTCCCGGCCGCTGATAGCCTGATAGATATTCATGCGAGGCGTCAATGTGCCGATCACCTTGTCGCCTTTTTCGACCAATACGCTGGCGATCATGGCATCGTGGTTCGAATTGTTTTCCTGCTCCAGCCCGGTGTAAGTGAAGGTGTACCCGGCCAGGGTGGTGGATTCGTTCAAGCGCAGGCTGCTCTTCAGATTGTGCTGGAAGGCGGTTGCGCCGGTGACCGATACAGCGATCAGCACGACGCCGAAGTGGACGATATAGCCGCCATAGCGCCGCTGATTGCGCGTCATGACCTCGCCCAGGGCAACCGGCCAACTTTCGCCCCTGCTCTTTCGTCTCGCCCGTGCGCCCCGGTAATATTCCCAGATGATCGAGCCAACCACCATAGCGCAGACAGTCCAGGCCAGGATGGGCAGCCAGTTGCGCGTGGCGAACATGATCAAAAGCACGGCCACGGCCAGGGCAAAGGCGATGGGGAAGGTGAGGTTTCGGCGCAGCATCTCGGGTGAGGTTCGTCGCCAGCCCAACAATGGGCCTACGGCCATCAGTATGAGAAGCGCCAGGAAAATGGGGCCGTCGACCTTGTTGAAGTATGGTGTGCTCACGGCGATTTTGGTGTTGGTCACGCCCTCCGACACAATGGGGAAGACGGTGCCAAACAGGGTGGCAAACGCCGCCACCACGAACAAGACGTTGACATAAAGGAAGGCGGATTCCCGGCTGAGCATGGAATCGAGTTCGGAGTCGGATTGCAATTGGGGCAGCCGATGCCAGAGGAGCACCAGGAAACCAAGGAAAGTGCCGACTGTGAAGCCCAGGAACAGCGGCCCGACGTTGGAAAGAGCGAAAGCGTGCACAGAGTCGATGATGCCGCTGCGGGTGATGAACGTGCCCACGATCACCAGCCAGAAGCTGAGGAAGGCCAGCACCATGTTCCACACTTTCAGCATGCCGCGCTGTTGCTGGATCATGATGCTATGCAGGAACGCCGTGCCCGTCAGCCAGGGGATAAAGGATGCGTTTTCGACCGGGTCCCAGGCCCAGAATCCGCCCCAGCCCAGTTCGATATACGCCCACTGGCTGCCCATGATGATGCCCGCAGTCAGGAAAATCCAGGGAATGAGAATCCAGGGACGAACGTCCTTGACCCAGGAATCCTGCAATCGCCCGGACATCAGTGCGCCCACGGCCATGGCCATCGGCAAGGTGAGGCCAACATAGCCCAGGTAGAGGGCGACGGGGTGGATGACCATCCAGTAGTTTTGCAGCAGCGGGTTGAGGCCGGTGCCGTCGGCAGGGATGAAGAGGGAGGCGCCGTCAGGCCGGAAGAGTGCGCCATGCGTCGAGCCATCAGGCATGAGCCACAGCCGGTTGAACGGATTGGCGGCAAAGAGCGAAATGATCAAAAAGAATATCTGGACGATCAGGAGAACGGCGACCATGAAGGGACCGCTTTGTTGCTGCTTTCGCCATTCGAAGGCAATAAAAAAGCTGCTGTAGATCGCCAGAATGAATCCCCAAAAGAGAAGTGAACCCGCCTGTCCGCCCCACAGCGACGAGAAGCGATAGAAGAGAGGCAGATTTTGCTCGCTGTGGCTGGCTACGTATTCGTTGGAAAAGTCATTTGTGATCAGTAAATACCATAACGCCACAGTGGCGATGATCACGAGGCCCGCCGTTGCGAACAGGGCGTTTCGCCCGCTGGTGGAAAGTGCGTTGTCGCGGCGAATCCCGCCGATCAGACTGACCACCAAACCATAGATGGCGACAATCAATGCAAGCAGCAGTGCGATAAATCCAAGATCGTTCATAGGTGTGTCAACCTCATGATTCCGTGGTAAGGAGTTCTTGAATGCGTCGTTCCAGTTCCGAAGCCGGTATGGGGCCAACGTAATATCCGTGCAAGCGGCCCTCGGCATCGACAAAGAATGTCTCAGGCACGCCCTGCACGTGATAGGTGGTGTAGGCGCGGCTGCCCTTGTCAGGCCCATTCGGATAAGTCACGCCGAATTCCGCCAGATAAGCGAGCGCGTTCGGCTCCTGGTCGAGATAGTCCAGGCCCAGGAACATGACATCACCTTTGTGGCGTTGCCAGGTCTCTTCCAGGATAGCCTGTTCTTCCCGGCAGGGTACGCACCAGCTTGCCCAGAAATTGATGACGACCGGCTTTCCTCTCAATTCAGACAGGCGCATTTGCTGGCCGTCGTACGTGGTGAAGGTGATCTCAGGTGCCAGGCCTTCGGATACGCGTTGGCTGGGCGGATTGAGGATGCCAATGTAAAAGACTACAAGAAATATGATCCCGACGACGGCGATGATGCCGAAAAGTAGGACATTGCCCAAACGGGAGCGTTTTTGGGGCTGAGACTTTTCGCCCGCAGCGGGTTCTATTGCTTGATTCATTGGTCAGATAGTTCGCGCTCTACGCGCTCCATATATTCATCGGTTTGGCCTGGGCTGGCGGCGGCTGTGCTGGCCGGGACCGGCATGGGTTTCGATGCCCGCGACCAGCGGCGCGTGAGCAGGACGGCGGCGACAATCCCGCCCACCAGGAGCAGAATCGGCGCTATCCAGGCGATGAGGCTGAAGCCTTCCCGCGGCGGCTCGCCAAGCACTACCGGCCCGTAGAGGTCGATGAATTCGGCTTTAATCTCCTCTGTTGTTTTACCCGAAGCCAGCTCGGTATCGATCATTTCACGCATCTGTTCGCAGACTTTCTGCTCGCACACATCCAGGCGGATGCCGTTACAGATGGGGCACCACAGTTCTTTGGTCAATTGGGTTTTAGGGTCGCCTTCCTGTGCGGAAACAGGGAATGCGACAACGAACAATAAGAGAAGGAAGAGGATAGCGCGACGAAAATTGAGCATGTATCAGTGTGTGGTGAGTCTGATGATCGCTGCGTTTGCCATGAAAACAAAGCAGCGTCTGCTCGAACTGAGCAATGCCGATTATAGCATGCCGCCGGATCAGGCCACATGCGTTTGATCATAGTTAGGATTAAGGGATGATTAGACCGAAGCCACAAACCCCGCTATGGTTCTCGCCTTGAAGCTCCCCTGGCACGAGGCCTGACCCACAGCGCATAGAAAACATACGCCAGAAAAGCGAGCATTAACAGAGTAAAACACCCAAGGAGCGGCCAGAACCAGCGTGAACTGCTTTCATCACGCACCGTCCAATGATCGATCAACGCCTCGCCCGCAGCTTTAATCTTCACTTCATGTTGCCCCTCCCCGGCGCGGATTCGCAACGCCTGTCCCGGTGCATAGGTCATCGTTCGGGGTTCGCCGCCATCGATGGTGACTTCGAGGATGGCGGGGCTCATGTTATTGGGCGGGTACAGGCGCAGTGACGGCCCCTGAAAACGCAACAGCAGTTCGCCGCCGGTGGGAAGGATGCCGATTTCGCCCGTGGTGGCATTGGCGTCATGCTCCACCCGGTAATCCTGCGACTGAATCGCCCAATGCGCCGGAGGGTGCGCGCCGGGCATCATCACCGGGTTGGCCGCAGCTTCAGCGGTGTAGGCCTTGATGCTGTCATAAACCGGCAGAGGCTTGAAATCGGGCTCGACCAGGCGGAAGTAGTATTCGGGCTTGGCTTCCTCTCGCCATTGGAAGTCAGGGCGTTTGAAATACCAGGTGTTGGCGACGCCCAGCCACGGCCATTGTTCCTGCAAACGTTGGTAAGCCTGGGGCAGATAACGGGCCTGCTGTTCCTCCGAAACCTGACCGAAGCGCTTGTCGGCGACTTTGTCCGGGACGGCGTTCCAGTTCATTTCGCTGATCCAGATCGGCTTGTGTGCGTCGCCATTTTTCACCATCAGGTCGCGCACGAACAATGGCCGGGAGAAATTGAGGACGCGCGGGTTCATGCGCCGGTCGGTGGGGCCAGACCATAACCCGTAGCCCTGCATAGCGACGATGTCGAAGCAGGGCGCTGCTCCCGCATCATACATGCGTTGCAGAAAGAGGAAGTCGTTCAGGGCATTGCCGGGCGGAGGTTCCGCCGGTTGCAAAACGATGGTGGACGCCAGGGCGCCGTTGATGATGACGGCGTCGGGATCGGCGGCGCGGGCGGCGGCGGCAGCCGTGCACAATAATTCGGTGTAATCTTCGGGGCTGATGGCGTAGCTGCCCCACTCCGGATAGATGTTCGGTTCATTCCAGAGTTGATAATAACGAATCCGGCCCTGGTAGCGGTTCACCAGTGCGGTCACAAAGTCGGCATAATCCTGATAATCGTCGGGCGGGGCATAAGGGCCGAGCTCGTTGCCGGCCGCTCTACTCCACTCTGGCGGATTGCTGACCCTGGCGATGATCTCCATGTCATATTTCTCGGCCAGCTCGACGATCTGATCGTATTTTTCCCAGGCGGAACGATAAGGTTCGTGTCGGCGGTCTTCAAAATCGCCTTTGCCATGAATCTCGATATCCTCCCACACGAATTCCTGCCGCAGCCAGTGGAAGCCCGCCTCGCTGGCCATACGAACAGCCTGCTCGCGCACGTCCGGATCCGGTTCCAGATCGAGGAAGACATTGACGCCAAAAGGATCGACGCCGCTGTGCGCCGCTGGCACATCCTCGGCCAGATCGAGGCGCGGACGTAACAGGTCGGCGCTGAGGTCGGTCAGCCCTTTTACCTGGGCGGCAAAGCCCTCCTCGCCTGTCCATTGGACCCACAGGCCCGCGCGCCATCCCGCAGCCAGCAGCACGGCGCAAGCCAGGAAGGGGATGGGGATGAAGAGGATGATGGCGAGGCGGCGGAGGAACATGGCGGAAAGCAGTGGGCAATGATCAGTGGGCAGTTGTCGGCGGTTATGCTAGAATCGTGCCAAATGGAGACAAAGATGGCAATTTCTGATAGGCCGACCAGAGCAAGGCTGCCATACGTTTGGGATTACGACATCGACGAGGCTACTTTCGATGCGATGTTGGCTGGCGAAGTGTCGCTGGGGCGATTAGACCGAGACTGGGCGGTAGTGCGGTTGATCGAATACGCGCCTTATGACGAGATCGTGCAAAAGTTGGGATTCGCAGCGCTAGTGAACGGGTGGCCGCGCTGGCGGGAACGTGTGCGCTCTGCAAGTATTAAACGGGGCCTTGATTTTTTGATCGAATGGCTGCCTGAGCACCACCCAGAATATTTCTAGGCGGAAGAAATGGACACATCCTTTTATCTGTCAAAGCTGTATCCTTTCCAGGATAGAGTATTAGAGATTGCGAATACCGCCGATACTCCATTCTATCTCACTGGCGGCACTGCAGCTGCACGTGGGTATTTGAACGATCATCGATTCTCGGACGATCTCGATCTATTCGTCAATGATGATGATCTATTTGGGATTTGGACAGGGCGGTGCATCGAAGCTCTACTATCGCAAGGGGTTTGGCGAATCAATATCGTGCGACGAGATGAACGGTTTGCCCGCCTTGAAGTAAAAGAAGAGGACTTGGTTTTGCGTTTGGAATTCATCAATGACGTACCGGCGCGTGTCGGCGAAACCCAAATCCACCCTTATTTAGGACGCATCGACACCGCTGAAAATATTCTAGCGAATAAGGTCACCGCCGTTCTGGACCGTCAGGCGCCGAAGGATCTGGCCGATGTTTGGGGCTTCTGCGTGAAGTTGGGATTATCTCTGGATGAAGCGATCACAAACGCTCAATCGAAGGCTGCGGGCATCTTCCCGCCCGACCTGGCGCGCGTACTACTCTCTGCCAGCATTGATGACTGGCGACTGATCCGCTGGCATAATGGCCCAAACGCTGATCAGTTTGTTTCCGATCTTCATGCCCTGGGCGAAGGCCTCTTGTTGCTTGAATAGATTCAGCACAGCCGAGAGCCGGGCAATTCGCCCGGCTCTCGGCTGTGATCGAGGATTAAACTAACATCACAATGAAAACGCTACTTTTGTCTGCCAGTTGACGATAGACCATTGACAATGGACGATGGCAAAATGCACTGGCAAAACGTGCTCCATCGTCTATCGTCCGCCGTCTATGGTCGAGAACAAAACTATTGGTTTCGTCGTGACTTCAGTTTAGAATTTAGGTTTGCCCTCTAGTTCTTATAGAAGGTGATGCCTGTGCACTGTTCGCTGGCCTGAATCGTGCGGACAAATTTGTCGGACAGGGGCGTTAAATTGCCGAAGCCGCTGGATTGGGTCTGTCCGCCGGCGGGCATTGATTCGGGGCATTGCACTATAAAGATTTCCACGGTTGTTCCTGGCGCAGCGGGGCCGCCGAATGGCGAAAAGCCCCAGTTACCAGCACCGACGCCATCGCAGCCGGAGCATTTGGTATTGCGTGGGCCATAGAAGGCGATGTGAACGCACACGCCGTTGAGCAGATTGTTGCTGCGATCGCGTACGAAACCGTTGAAGTAAGTGGTGCCGGAATTAGGCGCACAGGTTTCAGTGCCCGCTCCAAATGAATAGGGAAAGGAAGGCGCTGGCGTGGCCGTGGGTTGTGCTGGGGCCGGGGTGGCCGTGGGCGGTGCAGGTGGGCGCGTGGGCGCAGGAGGCGGGGTGGGCAGGGCAGCCACCACCGATATGGCGTCGATCTGGCCTTCCTTCTGCACCAGATTATCGATCACCCAGGCCAAGGTGCCGTTGAAATCGATCTGCCACCAGTCGCCGCCGGGGTTCTTTCCTGTAATGAAATAGCGCTGGCCCGGAGCCATTGCTCCAACCCGGTTGTAATTCGTGCCTGGCCCTGTGCGCACATTGACTTCCTGGCTGGCAAAGGCGGCGGCGGGGACGGGCGTATCGGTCGGCGTGGGCGTAGGCGGTTCGGGAGTGGGGGTGTCGGTAGGTACGAGTGTGGGAGTATCGGTCGGCAACATCACAGCGGCGGCCGTGGCATCGCCTTCGAGATTGGTCGGCGTCTGGAACAGATGGGCGTTGGCAACCTGACCCTCGGGGGTCGGTGTGAAGGTTGGGCGAGGCGTCCAGGTGGCTGTGGGAAGGGGCGCTTCTGCACCGCCGCAGGCCGAGAGGGCTGCCAGCAGGAACAGAAGGGCGAGTAGAACAAAGAGTGGATGCTTGCGCATAGGGTTGGTATCGATCCTTGTCGAATAGACGGGGACGGGATGAGGGATATCGGTCCAGGGCAGCGGCTTGCGACAAACCCGGTAGCCAGTACCTCTTCTCCGCAGCGGGCAAAAAGATCGGCGCAGGGTTTAGCAATACGTTGCTTTGAAGAGTGCCGGCCCTGCGCCAACGACCGGGGATTATAGCAAATCGCGAGGTAAAGCCAAAAGCATCGACATCACGCGCGCGGTCGCGCAAAGGCTAACTTGAGACGAACACACTTCTTCAATTGTTCCCGCCTCACCCACGCGCACAGACAGCATCAGGCTGCAAACAGCCTGCCCGGTCAGACAAAGGAGCCTTTGGAACTGAAGCAATCACAAACAGGCGACTGCAGCGAAGGTTGCTTCGTTCCTAACCTGGAGTCACAACGAGAAGAGGCGTTTTTTCAGTGCATCCGACATCGTCTATCGTCTGTTGTCGAATCTTGCGTTCTCATAATGACTTCAGTTTAAGCTTCAGCTTCACCTGGCGTTTCCGTCTCTTCGACGATGATATCGATCTCAGTCGCTTTCTGGAAATAACTTTGCAGATCGGTCTGCATCTTCGCCACACGGGTATTAAGTTCGTTCATATCACGCTGCATGGCATCTTGCAGCTTGGTCATGTCACGAGTCGTGGTGTCCAGTATCTGATGACGCAACTCCTCACTGGTTTCGGGTGCGAGTAAAAGTGCGGCTACAGCTCCCACAGCGATGCCGAATACAAATCCAAACAAGCCTTTCATGGGAAAACCTCCTACGGATACAGATTATTGGAGAAAACGGTTGCTGAATATCTCTGATTGTGTCGCTCAGATATTTAACTTGCGAACATGCGAACTTGCGGCTCATGCTGATAATATATCTTACCGCCAAAACAGTCAGCAGCGCAACAGAATCAAGCTCCCCAAGTTCGAGGAAATTGTGACTTATCTGTCGGTTGAGACATATGCTAGAATGAGCACGTCTGCTTCGTCCTGACTGCATTGCTGATCCCAAATGAGGTTACGACAAGGCTGCAAAATCTGTCGGCAGCATCCCTCTTTGTTCGATGGATGGCCGGCTCATCAGGAGTTTTGAATCAAAATGGCAAATCAACTTGAAGAAAACGAGTCTCAGGAACAGAAGGATCCAAAAGAACGCACGATCATGATTCTGGCTGCGGCCCTGGCGCTGGTGGCGGTCTGTATGTGCGGGTTTTTGGCGCTGTCGTCGGGGATTTCCTTCTTTGGGCGGGGTGAAGATGACACGCCGACGCCCGCATTGCCAATCATCGTAACGGCCACGTTGGCGCCCACGCCCACACCTGCGCCGACGCCCGAACCAGGTCAACCGCCCCAGGCTGTGATCTATGCGCCCAATCAGGTTACGGTTGGCGTAGAGTTCGAGGCGGATGGCAGCTATTCGACGCCTGCCGATCAGATATCCGGCTATCAGTGGGACTTCGGCGATGGCGTCGTCCGTCAGGGAGCCAAAGTCAAACACGCTTACAGCCAGGCTGGAAATTATGTTGTTGCCCTGACCGTGACAGATCGCAATGGGTTGTCGAATACGGCGCGAACTCAAATCCAAGCGCTGGCCGCGACCGCCACTCCGCAGCCGCAACCGCCAAATGCCGTCATCCAGGCTCCGGCGCAGGCGCGGGTTGGCGAACCGGTTGTCTTCAACGGCAACGGATCGACCGGAGTCAATCCCATCGTCAGCTATAGCTGGGATTTTGGCGACCGCACCCAGGGCAGCGGCATGACTGTCGAGCATGTCTACAGCAAGAGCGGCGTTTATCAGGTTACTCTGACCGTGACCGATAACACCGGCCTGACATCGACGGCCAAAAGCCAGATCAACATTGCTGATGCCCCGTCGGTCCCGCCCGACGCCTCGATTCAAGGCCCGGCAAACGCCACGGCCGGCCAGGATGTGACATTCAGCGCCGAAGCGTCACAGCCAGGCAGCAGCCCCATCGCCAGCTACGCCTGGGATTTCGGCAACGGCGACAAGCAACAAGGCCAGCGTCTCAGCACGGCCACCACGCGATACAGCGCTCCGGGCAAGTATTCGGTGAGCGTCGTCGTCACCGACCAGAATGGACAGAGTGATTCCGCCGTGCAGTCGATCCAGATCGACGCATCGCTGGAATCGACTTTATGGACTCTGACTCAGACTTTGGCTGCGACCACGATTACAGCCGAATTCGAGCGAGGCACGATCAGCGGCAATGGCGGATGCAACGATTACACCGGCGGCTATACTCTGACCGGATCAACCGGTACCAGCGGCGCCATCGCCATTTCCGACATCACCATGTCGCAGAAAGCCTGTCCGGGAGATGTGATGTCGCAGGAAACGCGCTATCTCAATGCGCTGCAATCCGCTTCCAGCTATATGATCGTCGGTGATACGCTGACGCTGAGTTTTGCGGGCGGAACCCTGGTTTATACGATTGCCCCAGCGCAATAGCTGACTTCATCGTCTCTCTTCCCACCGCGCAGGGTTTGCGCAAGGGGCGGGCGCTCCTCGGAGCGCTCGCCCCTCTTTTTATCTCTTCCCTTATCTTCCGCAGAGGGGTCAACTTTAAACCCGCAACTTTGAACTCTGAACCCGGTATTATGCCTCCAGCGCACCCAGCACGAGCGGCAACAATTGTTTCTTGCGCGAAACCACGCCGTCGGCGCTGCGGGTTCCATCCGGGCGGCGGGGATAAGGCAGCACGTCGAGCATCGGGACATCGTGCGTGAACAGCAAGCGGCTGGAGCCGGACACGACGTTCGTGACCATGAGGATGACAAAATCCAATCCCCTGCTGTCGGCTAACGCCGAAATGGCATCGTTTAATTCAGTCAGCTTGTCGTTCAATTGGCCGAAGTTGGTCACCTCCACTTGCGAAATGCCGAACTGGAGACCGCCCGCTTCGTAAAGCTTGAGATCGGCGCTGACAATCTCGACCGGTTCACGAATAGCCAGATCCGACCCGGCTTCCAAAATCTGGCGGCCATAGGATTCAAGCGTCTCATCGGCCAGAATGGAACCGCTCATGAACGCCCAGCGGGACAGGCGGCTGGCCATCTGCCTGTCTCTGTCGGTGGTGGTGGGCGACGTCAGGAGCAGGGTATCGGAGATGAGACCGGCCAGCAATAATCCGGCCAGCGGCGGTGGAGCGCTCAACCCGGCTTCATCGATGCGTTCGGCCACCAGGGTGCTGGTGCTGCCGACCGGGTCCACCGTAAAGCGGATGGGCATGCGCGTGGGCGCGTTCCCCAGACGATGATGGTCGAGGATTTCCAGCAGGTCGGCTTCGTCCAGCGCTCCCAACGCCTGTGCCGGTTCGTTGTGGTCAACCAGGATGACGCGCAGGCGAGGCGGGTGCAGAGCGTCGCGCTGGCGGCAAATCCCCGCATACGCCCCCGATTTGTCCACCACCCAAAATTCGCTGCGCTCCTCGCGCATGATGCGGGGCAACATATCCTTGACGCGGCTGCCGCTCTGAAAACGGGGGATGTCGGTGTCGCAGGCCTCGCTGCATGGGCGGTCGAACAGTTCGGCGATTTTCGTCTCTTCCCGCCGGGGATGCGAGCCGATGGTTTCGCTCAGAAATTTGAACAGGCTGAAGACGGTAATCAGGCCGTAGGGTGAGCCGTCGCCGGTGAGGACAGGGGCCACGCCACCGGTGCGATGAGCGATTCCCCAGGCCTCGCGCAACGGCTGGTCAGGCGTGGTTGTGTTCAGTCTATGCGAGATATTCTCGAAGCGGGGCGAGGCGTCGGGCAGCAAAACGGGCGGCTCGATCTCCAGGCGTTTGAGCACCCAGGTTGTCTGAGGATTGAGCTGACCGGCGCGGGCAGCGACATAGCTATCATTCCCGGTGGTGTCGCGCAACAGCCAGGCATAGCCCAGCGCCGACGCAATCGAATCGGTGTCGGGGTTGATATGGCCGATCACATAGACCTGATTATTCTCTCTTGGCATTGGTTGCTTCAGTCCTTGTCTCAACTGGTCAATGATTGAATATTTGCTATCGATGACTGCGCCTGCTTTTGTAAAGCCCGACTAATGCTCTATCCTCAATCTTTAGTCTTTAAACTCAACGGGATTGCGTCAAACCCTGGCGTTGTTTGGGATCGGCAGGCGGCGGGCCGGAGATCGCTTCGAGCGCACGCCGCCATGAGTCCTCTTCAGCGCCGAAAGCCTCGCCCCGAAATCGGTGGTCATTTTTGCGGATGAATTCTCCGAGTTGCACGTCGAGCCGCTGCCAGACAACCAGTTGGGCAGCCGTGAGCGAGTCGAGTTTTGGGCCTGGTCTGGCTTGCATCAGGGCCAGCCGAAAGTGATTGAGGCAGAGGCCGTCGGAGTTTTGATAAGCCTGGGCGAGCTCGTCGTCGTCGGGCAGATGTTGCAGTAATCCGCTCAGGTAGTGCTCTTCCATCGACTCTTCATAGCTGCAGGCGGGGCAAAGGATTTGGGGCGAGAGCGCCGCGCCAATCCTGGCCGTGCGGGCGTCAGGGCTGCCGCGTTCGAGTGCGCGCACCAGTTTGCCCAGATCGGGCATGCGTTCCGCATTCTCAAGATTGTTCAGCAATTGTTGCCAGCTGGACGGGGAAATGCGCTTGACGCCTTCACCTTCGGCCAGACGCATGATCGCCCGAATCACGCCTTGCATCATGATCGCCACGCCCAGCGCCCCGCCGGGACGAACCAGCATCCACCCATGTTTCTGGCAATATCCCCTGGCCTCGTTCAACTCCCCCCGCAGCTTGGGGTCCGTGACCATCTCCCAGAGCACGCTGTCCAGGTAATGATCGACGCTATCGGCCAGCAGGCGGCAGATAGGACAGCCCGACTGCGAGAAGGCGGTATGCAGTTCGTGCAGGTAGGGAGAGGGCGGGGCCATGAGAAATTGGGATAAGAATACAGCCGCCGATCACGAATGGCGATGGGCGGCTGCGGGTGGTTTCGTGCGAGCGGGGATGCGCCCGAACAGGGCTATTGCTCCAGGCCAGCCTGGAATTTCATATTCCCGGCGTCGGCCTTCATGTTGATGACCAGTTGGCCATCCTGGAACGCGTAGCTGGCGGCGTCGTTCAATTGCTGGATGAAGTCCGGGCCTTTCGAGCCGCGCGGGCATGCTTTGCGGGTGAGGGTGGTTGCTTCGATGCTGATGCTGCTGCCGTCAACCGAGTAAGTCCCCTCACCAGTGTTGCAGTCAACCAGCAAGGAAAGTTTGCCGTCAGGCAGGAAGTTGGCTACGTATCGCGCCGGGAACTTCACGACCATATTTTTGTCGTTGTTGAAGGTCGTGCCCAGCCACTCCCAGGGATTGGCGATCAATTCGGCGGGCGCTCCCGCAGAAGGCGATGTCTCTGTTCCCGTTGGGACTGCCGCCGAAGCGAACTTCAAGTCGCCAGCGTCGGCCGTCATGTTGATGAAGAGGTTTTCGCCCTCCAACACGTAGCCGCCGGCCACGCTCAGTTGTTGCAGGAATTGATCGGACAGCGAGTCGTCGCCGCAGTAGGCCAGGGTGGTCGGGCCGAGCGCGATGCTGAGCGAGCCGTTGTCGGCAGTGTAAGTTCCACCGGCGACATTGCAGTCAGCGGTGATGTTGACGGTTCCGTCGTCGTTGAAAAGCACTGTGTAGTTCTCAGGATTGGGGACCTCGGTGAGGCTGCCATCGCCGCCCTGCGTTTGCAGCCAATGCCATGTAACGCCAGTCAGATTGGCGCTTTCGGCTTCAGCAGGCTTCTCCTCCGTCGTGACCGTGCCGAGGTTCTCGGTTGAGACCAGAACCAGCCCGCCGTCTTGCAACTCGTAGGTCTGCACGACATGTTGCGTGGGGCAGCACATCGGGTCTTCGGGGCCTTGTGTGACCATGTCGATCAGGATCTGGTTGTTTTCAATCGCCACGGAATTCACCTGCACCCGATCGCCAAGCTGGACGGATGCGACATTCTGAGGCTGCCCATCCACTTCCTGCACCACGGCCAGATTATAAAACGTGCCAGAGCCGCCCCCTGAAGACGCGAGCACGACGGCGGCGCTGGGCGTGCCGTTGAGTTCCCCCAGACCGATATGATCGGTCAGCGTCACCATAATCTCGCTCGCCGAGCCTTCTGCGGCAGGCTCACGATAGGCGCCGCCGGTCAACGTCGCCGCGCCCGTGGCAGTCAGCTCGGACTGATAGGTCGCATTGGCAAGGCTTTCCATCGCCAGCGCTGCGACATCGGGGAGCGCTACATAGGTGACGACGCGTGTGCCAGCAGCATCGCGCAATTCCAGATCGTTGCCCTGGATAAGGTAGGTCGCCGCCTGAGACATGGCCGCCAGATACATCTGCTCCTGATCCATCACGCCTTCGGGTTCGGGACACATCATGCGTGTGGTCAGCGCCAGACCGATCGAAATGCTTTCACCATCGACCGTATAGTCAGCCTGATACTGGTTACAGCCTGTCGTACCGGCCACCATGCCATCCTCGCCAAAGAGCGCGGTGATCTGGGTCCCGGCCAGGGGTGAGACGAGAGCCTGGTTGCCATTGTTATAGAAAGTCACTCGCCAGTTCGTGCCAGCCAGGGGAACAGGTTCCACGGCTTGATAACGCAGCAACAGTTTTCCATCAATGTCGCCCATCTCCAATTGATCGCCCACGATGGCATACAGTGCGACTTTGCTTAGCTGGTCAAGATAAAGCTGCTCGACTGCCATCAGTTCGTCCGGGCATGCCATCAATGTAGCGCCGCCCGTCTGAATCGTCAGTTCGTTTCCACTGGTTTCGTAGGAACCGAAGTAGTTGTTGCAGCCAGCCTGTCCGGCAACCTGCCCATTCTCAAAGCGGGCGGTGATTTCCACCTGAACGGGCACATCCACCACGGCCCCATCTGCATCCACATAGGCGACGAGCCGCCACCACACGCTGTCCAATGCATATGTCGGTTGTGGCGCTGTTTCGACAGTGCTGCCGGCCGGGTTCTTGCTGACAATGTTGACCAATTCGTAGGAGAGGGAGGAGGAATCCGCAGGCGGGTTTTCGACCGGCGTCACCTGCACCAACAGTTCATATTCATAGCCTTCTTCGAAATCGAATCCTTGAATCGGGCTGTAAAAGAAGGTATATTCGTCGTCCGGGTTTTCCTTAACCAGCAAACATTGCTGAGGGCCGGAACCGACGCATTCCTCCATAGTCGGCCCTACGTACAGGGTGACGATTTCGCCAGTTTCGACCGGGACGCTCTCACCCGAATCCGCTGGCGTTTGTGCGTCGTCGGCCGGTTGTTCGGCTTCGACGGCGGGGGTGGTTTCGGCGGCGGGCGTTTCCTGGCTTTCCGGCTTGGCGCGGGAAGCGCATCCGGCAACGACGAAGACTGCCAGCGCCAGAATCAGCATCGCCCAAATGTGATGTTTACGAGGGGATTTCATTGTGAACAGCCTCCAGGTGTTTCAGACAAACCGTACGGGGTTTGCAGGGGGAAACGGTTGGAAATAGGGATGATCTGAGCACACCAAATCTGCAAATGAATGCATGAATGATCGGCATCATAGCAGGTTTCAAAGTGAATTCAAAGTAGACGCACGAAAATCCACCACTCTGGTGCAATATCCTTATCCAATGCGCACCCTCATCATGGCAGCAATTGCATGGCGGCCAGCAGCCTCTGCAAGACGGTTTCTCGCCCGACCGCCAACAGGGTGACGAACAACGGCGGGGCTACGGCTTTGCCGGTGACGGCCACACGAATCGGGCTGAATAACTGCCCGGCTTTCAAGTCCAGATCATCGGCCAGCGCCCGCAGCGTTTGCTCGATCGACGCTTCATCCCAGGACTGTAATTGCGCCAATGCGTCAGCGGCGGCTGCCAGGCCAGTCCGTACCTGCTCGACAGTCGTCTTGCGCGGGACAAGGTCTTCCGGCGATGCAATAACCGGATCGAAGTAAAGGTAGTCGATGAGATTTCCCGCCTCGGTCAGCTTTTTGATTCGTTCCTGCACAAAAGGAAGCAGGAGTTGCAAGCGGGCATCGTGACGCAACAGTTCTTCGTCGATGCCAAGTTCGGCGCTAAGGAAGGGAACCAGGCCGATCATCAATGCCTCTGGGCTGAGGTTGCGGATGTAGACGCCATTCATCCAGTCCAGTTTTTCGGCTGGGAACGCGCCCGGTGAGGCCTGAATGGCGGGGATGTCGAACGCGGAGATGGCGGTTTCGACATCGTAGATTTCGGTTTCGCCATCGAGCGCCCAACCGATCCCACAAAGGAAATTGACCATGGCTGCGGGCAGAAATCCCATATCTCGATAGTTATGTACATACACCGGCACGATCGTCCCATCGGGTTGCATGATCTGGCGCTTTTTCATCTTGCCCTGTCCGTTCGGGTTGAGGATGACGGGCAGGTGCGCCCAAACAGGTGGGTCCCAGCCAAAAGCCTGATAGAGATGCCAGTGCAATGGCACAGATGAGAGCCACTCGTCGCCGCGCATGATGTGCGTGATGCCCATGTCGTGGTCGTCCACCACATTGGCCAGATGATAGGTAGGCCAGCCATCGCTTTTGACCAGGACGGCATCCTGCAACAGTCGGTTCTCGAAGGTGATGTCGCCTCGGATTTCGTCGTGGAAGGTGATCTGCCCCTTGGTGGGCACGGCCAGTCGCACCACCCAGCTCAGGCCGGAGGCCTCCCGTTCGGCCCTCTCCGCAGGCGTCAGCCAGCGGCAGCGCCGGTCGTAGCCGGTATCTTCTTTACGCGCGCGCTGTTCTTCACGCCGTTGCTCCAGCTCCTCTGGCGTGCAATAGCATCGATACGCCTTGCCCTGCTCCACCAGCCAATCGCCCCAGCGCTGGTACTCATCCAGCCGTTCGGATTGGAAGTACGGGCCGCTGGGACCGCCAATCTCCGGGCCTTCGTCCCAGTCCAGGCCCAACCAGCGCAGGCTGTCGAGGATGTCTTGCAGTGAATCGGGGACGAAGCGATTGCGATCGGTGTCCTCGATGCGCAAGATGAATTGGCCGCCGGTTTTGCGGGCGTACAGCCAGTTGAACAGGGCGGTGCGGGCGCCGCCGACGTGAAGGTATCCGGTGGGGCTGGGTGCAAAGCGCACTCGGGCAGGTTTGTCGCTCATCGGTGTTCTTACTTGATTCCAGGAAATAGTGATAAATGCAGCCTTCGATAGTACAATCAGTCGGAAAGCCGTGCAAATTCGGGGGATTTTGCGAGCGAGTGGAAAGCGGAATCGGTTTCTATTTGACGCTGCCTATGGTGAAGTTTACAATCCTGTTCATAGTCCGAGGCAAGGAGTGAAGTCTTGAGTTTCGATGTTGCGGATGTGACGCAGAAAAACCAATTACAGCAGGGCGTTTCGTTTCCTGAGCCGTTTCGGCTGAGCGTTCTCGTCCCGGTGTATAATGAACGCTATCTGGTCGAGCCGAGTATTCGGGGCGTTTTGGCGGTGCAGGATGCGTTGATCAGCGAATTGGAAGTAATCGTGGTGGACGATTGCAGCACGGATGGCTCGTGGGAGGTGTTGCAACGCCTGGCCATTGAGGATGAGCGCATCAAATTATTGCGTCATGACGTAAACAGGGGAAAGGGAGCGGCGGTGCGGACGGCAATCACCCAGGCATCCGGCGATATCAGCATTATCCATGATGCCGATCTGGAATACTACCCGTCCGATATCCCCAGCCTGTTGGTCCCGTTCGCCAGAGAGGGCGCTGACGCTGTCTACGGCTCTCGCTATCTTTCCGCCCCTTATCGCCGGGCGTTGATGCACCGGCATACCGTCATCAACAAAGTGCTGACCGGGCTGGGAAACTGGCTGACCGATCTGCATCTGACGGACATGGAGACCTGTTACAAGGCGATCAACACGACGCTGCTAAAGTCGATTCCCATCCGTAGCAACGATTATCGCTTCGAGGTCGAGATCACATTCAAATTGGCGAAACGAGGCGCGCGCATTTTCGAGGCGCCTATCCGATACCTGCCCCGAACCAAAGGGGAGGGCAAGAAGATCGGCGCGGGGGATGGGATCAGGGCGTTGCTGGCGATGTTGCGTTATACGTTTATCGATGATATCTACGAAGCCGATAGCTACGGCTCGAATATTTTGGTGGAGTTGGAGCGGACGCGGCGGTTCAACATCTGGATGGGCGACGCGCTCCGGCCCTTCGTTGGCGCTCGCGTGCTGGAAGTTGGCGCCGGCATTGGCAACATCACGGCGCAATACATCCCGCGTGAGAGCTACGTCGCCTCAGACATCAATCCCCACTATTTGTACTATCTCCGTTCCTATGCCCACGGCAAACCCTACCTCAAGGTGATGTACCTGGACGCCAACGACCCTGACGGCATCGCTGGCATGGAGGGCGAGTTCGACACAATCCTGTTGGTCAACGTGCTGGAACATCTGCCCGACGAACATCTCACTTTGCGTACATTGCGGAAAGCCCTGGCCCCGGGGGGACGCATCGTAGTGCTGGTTCCCCAACATCCTAAGCTCTATAACACGTTGGACGAAGTGCTCGAACACCGGGAGCGTTACACGGCCGAGCACCTGCGCCAGTCTTTGCAAAGCGCCGGTTTCAGTGTCGAGACGATATTTGATTTCAACCGTTTTTCTGTGCCCGGCTGGTGGTTCAACGGCAGGGTGCTCAGGCGCAAGACCTTCTCGCGCCTGCAACTAAAACTGATCGACTTGATGACGCCTCTGCTGCGGCGGCTCGACCGGCTGTGGCCGTGGCCCGGCCTTAGCGTCATTGGCGTGGGGGTACGGGAGGGTGATTGAAATATCGTCAGATGACTGTCACTTCAAGTTAGTGACAGTCATCTTCAGCCGGGGCTAAACTACAATTTCTCCTGCAGCAACTCATTGACAAGGTGAGGATTGGCCCTGCCGCCGGTGGCGCGCATCACCTGGCCGACGAAAAAGCCCAACAGGCTGGTGCGTCCATCGCGATACGCCGATACTTTGTCCGGATACTCCGTCATAACCTGGGAGATGACGGCCGACAGCGCGTCGGCATCGCTGATCTGGCGCAATCCTCGCTCCTCGACGATGGCCTCGGCGGTCTGGCCGGTTGCGATCATCTCGGCCAACACCTCTTTACCGATGTTGGCCGAGATCACAGCGCTGTCGACCAGTTCCACCAGCCGGGCGAAGTCAGCGCCCGAAAACGTCAGGCCAGTAATCGAGTCGCCCTGTAACTCGCCCTTGAGAATATTGCTCACCCAATTGGCGATGGATTGCGGGCTGGCGTACGCAGCCAGCGCATCCTCGAAAAAGCGCATCGTGTCTATATCGCCCGAAAGCAGGTCGGCCTCTTGCTGCGAAATGCCCAGTTCGTGGCGATAGCGTTCGTAGGCAGCGGCCAGTTGCGGCGAAGCCTGTCGCGTCGCATCGCGGAATTCGGATGCCGCGCCGACATGGACAGGCGCGTCGTCCTCGGTCTGAATTTCGACATCGGCAACCGCCGCATCTTGCCGAGACCAGGAATCTCGTAGCGCCACAATGCGGTTGAAAACAAGTGCATCCGGTCGAGAATTCACCCTGTCCTGCACGAAGAATCCCTGCCGCTCGAATTGGTAGCGCGTGTCGACGGGATCGTCGGCCACGCTCGGCTCCACGCGGGCGTTTTGCAGAATGGTGAGGGAATCGGGGTTGAGGTAATCCTTGAACGACTTGCCCTCTTCCACATCGTCCGGGTTGGGTTTCACGAACAATCTTTCATAGATCCGCACTTCGGCGGGAAGGGCGTGGGCGGCGGAGACCCAATGGATAGCGCTCCGAATGCGGCGGTCGGTCGGATTCTCGCCCAGGGTGTTTGGATCATAGGTGCAATGCAGGGCGATAATTTCGCCTTCGCTATCTTTCTCGACGGCATCGCAGCGGATTACGTAGCTGTGCCGCAATCGCACCTCTTCGCCGGGCGAGAGTCGTCGCCACCCTGCGGGCGGGTTCTCGCTGAAATCCTCTTGCTCGATAAATAGCTCTCGGCTGAAGGGAACCTGGCGCGACCCGGTTCTGGGCACATCATGCGGCCAATACGATGCGTCCAACCATTCCGTCTGACCCTCGGGGTAGTTCGTGATCACGATCTTCAGCGGCTTCAAGACGCACATCACGCGCGGCGCCTGCGTGTTCAGGTCATCACGGATGGCGTATTCCAGCAGTTCGTAACTCACCCGGCTGTTCATCTTGGCGACGCCGATCAGATCGCAAAAATTTCGTATCGCTTCCGGCCTGACCCCGCGCCGTCGGAAACCGACCAGGGTGGGCATGCGCGGGTCGTCCCAGCCATCGACCAGCCCTTCCGTCACAAGCTGCAACAATTTGCGCTTGCTCATCACGGTGTAATCCAGGCTCAGGCGGGCGAATTCATACTGGTGCGGGACCGGGGGCTCCAGCAGATTGTCGGTCAGCCAGTTATAGATCGCACGATTATTCTCGAATTCGAGTGTGCAGATCGAATGCGTAATCTGCTCGATGGCGTCAGACAGAGGGTGAGCGAAATCGTACAGCGGGTAGATGCACCACTCATCGCCAGTGCGGTAATGATGGGCATGGCGAATCCGGTAAAGGATGGGGTCGCGCAATATCATATTAGGGGCGGTCATGTCGATCCTGGCGCGCAAGACATGGGCTCCATCCGGGAATTCGCCCGCACGCATCCGTCGGAATAGATCGAGGTTTTCCGCAACCGTGCGTTCTCGATACGGACTATCCTTGCCCGGCTCGGTGACTGTCCCCCGGTATTCTCGAATCTCTTCCTCGTTCAGGCTATCGACATAAGCCTTGCCATCCAGAATAAGCTGTTCCGCAAACTGGTAGAGTTGCTCGAAATAATCGGAGGCGTAATACAGGTGCTCGCCCCAGTCGAACCCCAGCCAGTGAATGGCCTCCTGGATGCTGTCTACATATTCAACGTCTTCCGTGGTGGGGTTGGTGTCGTCGAAGCGGAGATGACAGCGCCCGCCATTTTCAAGTGCGACCCCAAAATTGAGGCAAATGGATTTGGCGTGCCCGATGTGCAAATAGCCGTTGGGTTCGGGCGGGAAACGCGTGACGACCTGGCCGCCATAGGTTCCCAGGGTATTGTCTCTGGTCACGATCTCGCGAATAAAGTCCCGATTTTCGGCTGCAGGCGCTGAAGTTATTGTTTCGGTGCTCATGAATGTCGATGCCTTTTGCGCTAACGCGGAAGAATATGAATCATTGTAGAGGCGTTGCGTACTTGCCACAAATTCACAAGAATTTCACAAAGCCCCGACTCAGGTTGTTGGGGCCGGACCAATCCGAATGCGCAAACCCAAACGCGCTGAATTCGACTCAGAAATCGATGCGTTTCTGCCCCATCGCAACGCTCTGCACCAGCCCCACGAGCAACATCAGCGACAAGAGCGCGTTCCCGCCATAACTGACGAAGGGCAGGGGCAGACCCGTCACCGGCAGCAAGGCCATATTCATGCCCACATTGACGATGGTCTGGAAGAGGATGACGGCGGCCACACCCGCCACCAGCAGCCGCCCATAGGCATTGCGAGAGCGGTCGGCGATACGCCACAGACGCATCAGGATGAAGAACAACAGCGCCAGCATGATCAGCGCCCCGATGAAGCCCATCTCCTCCGCCACGACCGAGAAAATGAAATCGGTGTGGCGGACGCGCAGGAAGTGCAACTGGCTTTGCGTGCCCTCGCCAAAGCCTTTGCCCAAAATGCCGCCGGAGCCGATGCTCACCAACGCCTGCTCCACATTGAAATAGCTGTCGGGGTCGGCGGTCGGGTCTACGAAGATGAGGAGGCGAGTTCGCTGCGTTTCGTTGAGCAAAGCCCAGAAAGTGGGGATGAGGGCGATCCCGGCGACGACAGCCAGTATCATGTGTCGCAGGCGCAGCCCGGCGGCGATGAAAATCAAAGCGCCTTCCACAGCCAGGACGACAGCAGTCCCCAGATCGGGTTCCAGAAACACCAGAACCAGGAGCGGGATCATCAATGCCAGGCCCAGCAACACCGTTTTCAATGACCCCATATTCTCTTCACGATCCGCCAGGAATTTTGCCAAAATCAACGCCAGCGCGACCTTCGCCAGTTCCGATGGCTGTATGGGGAAGAGACCGAACACGTCGAGCCAGCTCTGCGCCCCGAAAATGCGGCTGCCGATGACGCCGACCAGTGCAAGCAAGCCCAATACCAGGATATAAATGGGGATGGTGAACGTGGAAAGCGTGTTGTAGTCGATGGCGGAAACCGCAAACAACAAAATGAGACCGGCGATCAGATAGCCCAACTGGCGGCCGGGATAAGCCGTCAGGGCCGGGTCGCCTTTGACCGCACTGGAGATCATCATCACCCCAAAAAGGCCGAGGATGATGATCGCCCCCAAAAGCAGCCAGTCAAACTGTCGCCAACTGCGCCGGATCATGGCTCTGTGGTCCCCTCCAACGGCACGGTCTCCGTGTTGCCTTGCAATTGGTCGAGCAACGAATGGCTGCCCGCTTCCGCATCACGCGCCTTGATATCGAAATAGGTGCGCAGGATATTGCGGACAATGGGCGCGGCCACAACTGAACCTTCGCCACCGTTGTAAACGAAAACGGTGACAACGATTTCTGGGTCTTCGTAGGGCGCAAAGGCGGTAAACCAGGCATGGGTGGGGAGATTGCCGCGACCGTCCCGCCCCAGTTCGGGGTCATAGAACTCGGCTGTGCCGGTCTTGCCAGCCACCTGCACGTCCGGCAGCGCCGCAATCTTTGCGGTGCCATGCTCCCAATTGACCGCCATCCACATGCCCTCTCGCGTAATCGCCAGATTCCTGGGAGAGATGTCCAACTGCCGGATCAGCTCCGGCTGCTTGCTCTCGACCAGATGGCTCGCGGAATCGGTGATGCCGGCGACAAGTTGCGGTCGATAGAGATAGCCGTCATTGGCTACCGCTGCCGTCATTTGCGTGACCTGCAAAGGCGTCGCCAGCACATCGCCCTGGCCGATGCTCATATTATAGGTATCGCCAGTCACCCAGCGTTCCCCTTTGGTGATGCGCTTCCACTTGGCGTCGGGTATCAGTCCCTGATGTTCGGCCGGCAGGTCGATGCCGGTGACTTCGCCAAACCCGAACATCTCGGAGTATTCCGTCAGAGCAGGCTGTCCCAAACCTTCGAATTCCGTGGCGTACCAGCCGCCGCCAAGCTTATAGAAGAAGATGTCGCAGGATTCCGCCAGCGCTTGCGTCACATTGAGATCCCCGTGATACCCGCCCTGCTTGTAAATCCAGCACACGAAAGGTTGGGCCAGGCGAGGATCGTCCGGGAAGTTGCGATTGGGCAAATAGATGATGCCGGGTGCGTTGAGCAGCGTGTCGGGGGCGATGACGTTTTCTTCCAGCCCTGCCGACGCGGGGACGAGTTTGAAGGTTGAGCCGGGCGGGTAAATGCCGCTGACCGCATGATTCAACAGAGGATCGCCGCGGGCGTTGAGGATGGCATCGTATTCCTCTTCGGTAATGCCATCGGCAAAGATGTTGTTGTCGAATGTGGGAAAACTGACCATTCCCAGGACAAACCCGGTGCGCGGGTCCAGGGCGATGGCGACAGCGCTTGCCGATGTCTTCGGATTGATGCCAGCTTCCAACGCCTTTCGCATACTTTCCTGCAATTCCAGATCGATGCTGAGGATCAGATTCTTGCCTGGCTCTGGCGGCAATTCTTCACCCAAAAGCGCTCTCTCTCGACCGTTGACATCGACCTCGATCACGCGTCGTCCCGGGATGCCCCGCAAGACATCTTCAAAGCTAGACTCCAGCCCCGTCCAACCCACCCAGGCGTCGCCGGCATAGCCTTCATCGATATAACTCTGGTTGGCTTCCTCCGGGATCGGGCCCATGTATCCAATCAGATCGGCGGTTGTTGAACCGGAGGGATAATCCCTCTCCGCAGTGAGGGTGACGCCAACGCCGGGGAGCCGATACCGCTCTTCGTCGATGCGCATCGCCACCTCGCGCGGGAGATTCGCCGCAACGATGATCGGCTGAAAGGCGCTGCCCGCTTCACGTTGCAGCACCAGTTCGTCCATTTCCTCGACACTTAACAGGGTTGGTTCGGGCGGTTGGCTGATCCCGGCCACATAAGGAGAAGGTTTGGGCGTGGCCGTCGGCTCGGCTTCCGCCACCGGTTGGGCATCCTCATACGCGCTCAGCGCCGTTTCCACCAGTTCATGGACATCTTCATAGACGACATGCCGTTTCTGTTGCGATTTGGCATAGTCGGGATCATCGGGCAGATCCGCCGGAACCATGATCACGTTGAAACTGGCCTTGTTGCGGGCGAGCATGCGGCCATCTCGATCATAAATGACGCCTCGCTCGCCGGCCGGACGCACGATGCGCACGCGGTTGAAGGTGGCGCGCTCCTGGTAATTTTGACCTCGCACAAACTGGAGTTGCGCCAATTTCCCAAGCAAAATCACGAAAATGATCGTCGTGACGATGCGCAGTACGGCGAGCCGGGTGGTGGAATTGGATGGTTTGGGCATGAAAATTGAACGAAGTAAGCGCCAGAGAGCTCAATCCAGCCTGGGTGAGCGACTTTGGCGCAGATATTCCATAGGATAATACAAAATCAGCACGAGGACTGAATTGAGGATCGCACTGGGCGCCACGACGCGCAACATGCTCTGGCTCCAATCGATCTGCCACCCAAAAAACCTGGCTTCCAACAATAAGATCGAGGAGGCGAGAACAGTCGCCGCTGCGGTCACCACGATCGGCCAACCCAGGCGAGCGCCAAATAGCCTCCGTTCTCCCAGCCCGGCCAGAAGCACCACCGAGAGGAGCGGCAAAATCGAAGCGCCAAGCGGAAATCCGGCGATGGCGTCGAAAACGACCGCCAGGATGACGGCAGGCAGCAATGCGGTTTCACGCCCGCCGGCCATCGTCAACAGAATCACGGCAACCAGGATAAGATCGGGTTGGCCGCCTGCCAGATGCACTTGCCGCACCAATGTACTTTGAATCGCGACGACGAGCAGCGCCAAAGGCAGCAGAAGCAGGACCCAGGTGGCGTTTCTCATGGCGTGGGCGTGGCCGCCGCTTCGATTTCTTCCGGCGTTTCCTGAGGCTGCGGCGGGAAACTGGTGATGACCAGCACCAATTCCAGCCGCTCGAAATCCACAGTGTGCTGCACGATTGCCTGTTGGAACGCGCGATTGTCGTTCTGCAGCACTTCTGTGATCTGGCCAACTATCAGACCTTTGGGGAAATTACCGCCTAAACCGGATGTGATCACGATCTCTCCCTCGGACACGCCGACGTCGTCGGGGATGAAATCCATCAGCGGCAGTTGGCCCGCTCGACCGCCCAGCATGCCCGGCGCTCTGGAGGATTGGGTCATGACATTGATGGCGCTATTGGGGTCGGTCAATAGCAACACCTGGCTGGTGTGCGGCGTCGTTTCCACGATCCGCCCCACCAGGCCACGATCGGTGACGACCGGCATGCCCTGCGCTATGCCTTCCTCTGAACCCAGGTCGATGCGGACGATATCGGAATAGGGACTTGCTGGTTCGTTAATCACGCGCGCGATGATCTGCCCGCCGCGATAATCATAAGTGGGGTTGATTTGGGCGAACTTGAAGAACTCGCGCAATTGCTCGTTTTCGAGCAACACCTCGTTCAATTGCAGGTTTTCCACCGTCAGCCGTTGCACCAGGGCTTCGAGCTCGCTGTTGCGCCTCCTCAGACTGCGCAGGTCTCGCACGGTGGTAAATGCCCCGCTGATTTCCGCCCGCGCCTCAGTCAAACTCAAGGCCATGGGCCGGTACACATCCTGGATCATCATGTCCAGAAACCCAAGCCGACCAGCCTGGTCGAGCGACATCAACATAATTGCTCCCGCAACAATGGCCACGAGGACCAGGGAGCGCCAGCGCACTATCTGCATGTAGAAAGTGTGACCGAAGATTGACGATTAAAGATTGATCCGCAGATCGCAAACGCAGATCGGTCTTTGATCATAAATCTTCAACCATTGACCTGTTTAGGGTGCAATGAGACAGATTTACGACACGAGCATAGCCGCCTTTTGGCTGAGATGCAAGCATCGCAAAAACCGCAGTTCAACGGCGGCTGACAAACAGAAGTCCGATCGGGCGCTGCCATCGACGAGCGGTGCGCCCAAGCCGCCTAGTGCAGCGTACTGCCCCGATCCATGCTCGCCAGCACCTTGCGCAGAACATCAAGGTTTTCGAGCACCTGCTCAGCGCCTTTTGCCACGCAGGTCATGGGGTCATCGGCGACATAGACCTTCATGCGTGTTTCGTCGGTCAGGCGCTTTGCCAGCCCGCGCAGCAGTGCGCCGCCGCCAGCCAGTGCGATGCCGTCCTGCATCAGATCGGCGATCAATTCCGGCGGCGTGTCATCGATGGCGCTCTTGACCGTATCGACGATGATGTTCACCGAATTCCCCAGCGCCTCACGAACCTCGACCGAACTGACCTCGACCTCTTCCGGCAGCCCCGAAATCAGATTGCGCCCGCGCAACGGGAAAAGCAATTCTTCTTCCAACGGATAGGCTGAACCGGCAGCGATTTTCGCCTGCTCGGCCATGCGTTCCCCGATCAGCAGATTATATTTCTGGCGGGCATAGTTGATGATGTCCTCGTCCATCTCATCGCCTGCCACGCGCACCGAGCGAGCGACCACGATGCCGCCGAGAGAAATCACGGCGACTTCGGTGGTGCCGCCGCCGATGTCCACGATCATGCTGCCCTTTGCCCCGGTCACTTCCAGGCCGGCCCCAATCGCTGCCGCCATCGGTTCTTCGATCAGGAAGGCTTCGCGTGCGCCCGCATTCAGCGTCGCATCATAGACTGCGCGCTTCTCCACTTCAGTCACGCCGGAGGGCAGGCCCACCACCACGCGCGGCCGGGGGATGACCATGAAGACCTTATCATGAACTTTGCTGATAAAGTACTCCAGCATCTTCTCGGTGACGTCAAAATCGGAAATGACACCATCGCGCAGAGGGCGGATCGCCACGATATTGGCAGGCGTTCGGCCTACCATTTCTTTCGCTTCGCTGCCTATCGCCAGCACCTTGGCGGTTTTTTGTTCGATGGCGACGACAGAGGGTTCGTTAATCACAACGCCGCGGCTGCGGACATTGACCAAAGTATTTGCGGTACCTAAATCGATACCGATATCAAGGGAAAACAGGCCGAAGAGCCAGTCAAGCGGGTTAATCACTCAGATAATCTCCTATGGGGATGCACAAGCTTGATCGGTTGCTTTATGCACACAGCCGATTATTATATCATAGCGGCTGCCCGTATCGGCAAAGGCGCACGTCCTTTTGTTGCTGCTGTCCCAACCATCGCTCATCGCCCCGTCATTCCCAGCGGATGGCGAGGGCGAAAATGCCGTTATTCGGATCGCCGGTGAATGAGCCGATCACGACATCGTATTCGCCATCTGCAACGATAATTTCGGTCGTCAGCACAGGCACGGATTCCCCTTTTTGCGTCACCAACCCTTGCCCGGCGCTGAACCGATCATAATTTTGCTGCCACCAATGGCCGTCCAGGCCGCTGTTTTCGGCGAATTCGTCACCCGATGTATTCTCGGTCGATTCGGCTTCGAATCGGTACGAAGCCCCGCTTTTGTCACGCAACTCGACATAATCGAACACGGCATCATAACCAGGCACTGGCCCCACCAGCAGCTTGATGCGACCGCCCTCGACGCGAACCCGGCCGGCGTCGATTTCGTATACTGTGCTGGCTGTAGTGCCGAAGAATTCCGCCTGTGGTGCGAATGGGCTGCCATCGGGCATGAATGGGGCGACACCGGATGGAGCGGGTGAGGTTGCGGGCTGCGCTCCAGACGCGGGTGTGGGGGATGCCTGAGGTTGGGGCGGCGCAACGATTTCGGCATCGTTCACCAGATAGGTGATGAATGCCAGCGCTCCGTTCTGATCATAATGCTCTTCAACAACGCCCTGCGGCCAGATGCGTTGTAGATCGGTGATGCGATTCCCTGAATTGGGGCCAAGCACCCATACAAAATCAGGGCCAGGGCAGGTCGTCAGAAGCTCGTCTGTGGCATCCGGCGGCAGATCGACGAACTGGCGCGGTTGGGCCAGGAATAGCGTCTCGCGTATCATGATTTGATAGGGATCGCTCAGGCTGCACGCAGCGATTTGCTCCGGCAGGCTGGCCAGATAGCGACCGATGCGCGCCTGCGGTCGGGCATTATTCTCAACGGTACGGGCGTATTCGCTCCAGTTTTGCCAGCCGACATAAACCAGGAGCAAACCCGCAATGGCCAGCATCAGGATATCGGCGGCACGTTGGGAGGGGCTGAGTTGGCGAACGTTTTCCCAGAACCGGTCGATGACGATTGCGGCCAACAGGGCGGCGGCGGGGAGGATGCCGATCAGCCGGGGCCAGAATGGGGCGTCGCCGGTGAGCACGCTGCCAAAGAGAAAGATGGAAAACAGCCAGATCATCGTGATGGCGATGTGGGGGCGTCGCCACCAGCGCAACCCATAGCCAAAGCCGAGCGCCACCAGCGGTGACAAAATGGAACTGAACATCGGGTGCGGATAGCCGAATTGCGTACTGCTATCGATGGATTGGTTGAACATCAGAGTCGAGCGCCGAGTCTGCTCCAGGATGACGGCGGTTTTGGTGCTGACCCCATATTTGCCAGAAAGATGTTCCATCACCGGCGGATGAAACAGGAAAACGGCGCGGCTGCGTTCGGCGAAGGCCTCGAAATTCCCGGCGAAATAAATCAGGCTGGGGCCAAAGGTCATGATGCCGGCAACCACGAAGAGCGCAATCCCGGCCCAATTGTCGGTGATCAGCCGGCGGTGAAACAAAAGCAGATAGATAAAAGCGATGGTCAGGAAGATGGCGCTAACTCGGCCGGAATAGTACATTTGCATGCCCAGGCCCACCAGGACGCCTGCCGCCGTCAGTGAAGCTGAGCGCCGGGCGCGTAACCCATCCACCAAAAGAAATGCGCCCAAAAGCAAGAACGGCCAGGGGTCCATGTACGCGGCGATGCGCGAAAAATGGATGTGCGGCGTATTGATGGCGAGGATTGCCGCGGCCAGGGCGGCGATGCGATGGCTGTCGAACAGCCGCCAGGCCAGCAGATAAAGGGCGAGGATGCTGAGCAGGCCGCCGATCACCGAGGTCATGTTCAGGCCGAAAAGGTTGTTGCCGAAAATGCGCAAGGAGAGGCTGGCGGGAACGAAGGCCATCATGGGGATGTTCGCCCAGCCCTCGCGGAAGAGAAACGGATTCTTGCCCTCGAGTATCTCGCGCGCCTGTAGCCCTTGCGAAGCCATATCGCCATGAAAATCGCTGGGGATTCCCGCTAAATTGACATAGCGAAGTAAAAATCCGGCTGCCAGAATGACGCCGAGCACAAGCCAGGCACGGCGGTCGAACGGGGGTGATAAGCTGGCATTGATGCCTCGCTGATGACGCAGCCACGGCCAAACGGCCAGCCCGCCAAAAAGAATCGCCAGCGACGCCGCCCACAGCCAACGGACAAGGGCAGTTTCACCCTGGGCGGCAAAGAGAATCATCGCCAGGAAATAGGGGACGAGGGCGATGAGCAATATCACCCAACGCACGGAATCGATGGCGGCCGGTTCTGCCAGCGACTGCGGGGCTGCCAGCGCTGGTCTGGGCAGGCGGTCATGACGGATGGTGCGGGCGTCGGGGCGGTTGGGGCTGGCGGTGTAGGGTTTGATCACGGGCGCGGCCTTGGTCTTCAGCCGGGCGAGGGACGGCTCCCAGGTCGGCAGGGGCAAGGCTGTGGCGGCGAAGGTGATCATGCTCAACAAATAGAGCACAGCGCCCAGATTGAGGCGGCTGCGCTCGGTCCATTCCATGGAGAGCAGGTTGGTCAGAGACCGGGTCAACGCATTCAGTTGATCGGCGTCGAAGAGCGATTGCGCCAGATAGGCCAACAATAGGGCGACGAGTGCGCCTCCCAGGGCAATGAGCAGACGCGAGCGGTCGAACAATTCGGGGGCGGCTGGGGCTTGCGCCGGGACGGCGGGAGTGACGCGTTCGCTGGGCGATGGCGCAGGCTGCCCTGGCTCAGCGCCGGAAACAGCGCCGACTTCAATGCTGGGCGATGGCAAAGTATGAGGATGGCGGCGGACAATCCATATACCGGCTGCGAACAACAGGGCAAGTGCGATTAATCCAACCAGCCAGCCGGCTATCGACCGCAGGCGGAGGGATTGGGCGGGCGCATAACGGTCGGGCGGCGGAGTATAGGCGTCTGGCCGAAGCTCGAATGCGTGGGCGAACAAAGCGCGCTTGCTCTGAATTTTTTTTGTTACGCCAGCAGGGAAGCGCTCTTGCAGTTCCGCAAGCAGATCGGCGTGATCGGCGGCGAGCACAAAGTCTGTGGGGACCGTGATCTCCGTCGCCAGGCTTCCCCGAATGCTTTCCACATTCGCGCCGGAAATGGCGAGATTTTGGGCGAAGAACTCGACCTCGCGGCGCTGCAAATCGAGGGCTTCGTTATCGACAATAACTGCGGTGTCGGACGGCAGGGCGGCGACATAGCGAGCGATTTTGATGACGGGGTCGGCATTGTCCTCGACGTGCCCCCGGTACGCCTGCCAGTTGCGCACGCCTGTGACAAGCAAGAGCAGAGCCAGGGTAGCGATGATCGCTTGGTTGACCCGTTTACCCTGTTTCATGGGCACGCGGGATTGCGCAAAACTTGCGACTTCGTCCAGGGCGATGGCAGCGAAAAGAGCTGTGCACGGCAAAACGATGGCAATGTGCGACCAGAATGGCGGGTCGTTGGTGATAACGCCTCCCAGGAAAAGTGCGGCCAGGAACCAGATGATCAGCGTAAAATATGTCGGGATGAGCAGTCGAAACAGGCTGATGAAAAATCCAGCCACCATCAGCACGGCGGTGAGAGTATCGACAATCGGGCCGGGAAAGGTGAAATGCCCGCTGGTATCGCCATATTGTGTGAAGGTGAGAAAGGTGCGTTTGGCGTTTTCCAACCATACTTGCACAGCGCTATCGACCCCGTACTTGCTCATGAGATGTTTGACGACTTCCGGGTTCGCCAGCGTCACTGTATTGGCGCGCCCGACGAACGTGTCGAGGTTCTGGAATACAAGGATGAGCGTAGGACCGAATCCAGCCAGCGCCCCCACCCCAAACGCGAACCAGGTTCCTAGCTCCTGCCAAATCTGACGGCGGTTTTGCATTAGCCGCAGCACGAAAAGGGCGATGAGGATGATGCCGATCACCCGGCCCGCCGAATACACCATGATGGAAAAAGCTAAGTTCATGCCCCCAAGAACAGCCCAAAAACTCTGTCGCAGACGCAACCCCCGAAACAGAAAATAAAGCGTGAATACGACGAACACCAAGGGTGCGCCCGTGATGACCACGCGGCTGTAGTGAATGTGCGTGTAGCTGATGGTGAGGATGGCTGCTGCCAGCAACCCCACCCGGCGATTGAACATTTCCCGGCCCAACAAATATGTGCCTGCCACGGTGAATAGCCCCTGCCAGACCGCGGTCATCGACAGTCCAAAAAGGTCGGAACCAAACAGTTGCATGGTCCCTGCCATTAACAAATAATCCAACATAGGGATTTCGGCCCAGCCAACTCCGAACCAATTTTCGCCTCCACCTTGCAGGATATCTATCGCCTGCAAGCCTTGCGAAGCCACATCGCCGTGCACGAAATCGGGCAGCTCACCCAGTCGCCAGAAGCGCGTGACGAAGGCGACCAAAAGAATCCCGGCCAATATGATCACGTCCCAACCATCGGCCTTGCTCAAAGAGGGCCGAACGCTGCGGTCGAAATACGCCCAGGCCGCCAGCGCCATGCCAGCCAGCCACAACAATCGCCCCATCGCCCCATCGCCCGCCAAGACATATACGATCAGGCTCAGCGCATAAACCAAAACTGGCAGGGCCAATCGCCATAGTGGTTGGGGGAGTTGGGAGAGCGCCGAATCGAGTTGCGACCCTCTAGAAATCGATGGCATACTTGGCGTTGCTTCGCAGTTGCGTTGGACCAACACAAACGCATGTGATTCTAACGAGTGTTTGGCAATCCCACAACTGCGCGGACCTCCTTGAGTCATCTGCGAAATCTGCGGGTGATTTATCAGTCCCTTGCACATTGCAAGTACTTCATCGCCAAGACGCTATTGAGCATTCTCTCTAACCTACGACAATTCGTACAACGGCACAGTCTGCTGCCTGAAGGTTGTGCCGTTGTCGTGGGCGTCAGCGGCGGACCGGATTCGCTGGCGCTGGCGCATGCGCTCTGGCGGTTGTCTGACGAATTCGGCTGGCAATTGCATCTGGCCTATCTGAATCATGGCTTGCGGCCGGAGGCTGGCGAGGAGGCGGATTTTGTCGCCGGTATGGCGAAAGCGTGGGATTTGCCATTCACTTCGGGCCAGGCCGACGTTCCGGTTCTGGCGGCGCAACCGGGGGTCTCGGTGGAGGAGGCGGCGCGGCAGGCGCGTTACACTTTTCTGGGGGAACTGGCCGTCAGCCTGGGCGCAACCCATATCGCCGTCGGCCACAACGCCGATGATCAGGCTGAAACCGTGATCATGCATTTGCTGCGGGGCAGCGGTCTGGCAGGGTTGCGCGGGATGTTGCCACGCACGCCGCTGGCAGGGTTGTCGCTGGACGCCGTCACCGTTGAACGGGCGGCTTTCGAGGGCATCTGGCTGGTGCGGCCCTGGTTGCAGACGAATCGCCGCGAGATTTTGGGTTATCTGGCCGACAATGATTTGCAGACGCGACAGGATGCCTCCAACACGGACACGACTTTTTTCCGCAACCGCCTTCGGCACGAAATCTTGCCCCTTCTCAAAGAGATCAATCCCCGCTTGACCCGCACTCTGGGCCACACAGCCCTCACTCTGCAGGGCGATTACGACACATTGGCCGCAGCTCGCGAGCAATGGTGGGCACAATTGGTCGAGCCAGGGGAAAATTCGGTGCGAATACGGATGGCGGGGTTCCGGCAGCTTGCCAGGGGCGAACAACGCGCCTTGTCGCGCCGGGCCATCGCCCAACTGCGGCCAAACCATCGCAACATCAGTTGGGAACACAGCGAACGCCTGCTCGACATCCTGGCTGCGGACCCGGCTCGCGCCAGCGGTGGACCTTATCCGCTCGTTGCCGGAGTGTCCGCTGAGTTTGCATACGATTGGATGATCATTGGCCTCGACGAGACTGCTGACATTTCATATCCGCAGATTGATGCCACAATGGAACTGACCCTTCCCGGACAGATCGATTTGGGGAAAAGGTGGCGACTTGCCGCTCGCCGGGTCGAGTGGCGTGACCAGCAACCCTGGATACAGACCGCCGATCCGAATCGAGCCTGGCTGCCGATTGATGTCGAACTACCCCTGACTGTTCGGCAACGCCAGACCGATGATCGCATGCGACCGCTGGGTCTGGGCGGCAGCAAACCTATCACCGACCTGATGACCGATCACAAGCTGCCCCGCTCTGCCCGCGCACAGTGGCCGCTCGTTGTCGATGGCTTCGACCGAATCCTGTGGATGGTTGGATACCGCGTGGCGGAAGAGGCGAAGGTGGCCGATGATGCCCGTGCTGCCTGGGAATTGGAATTGCGTCGCGAGTCCGATCCACAGGCGAGCGTTTCATGAAGCCGCTAATCTTATGGGCGCGCGACAAACATCCCGAGCCCTATGCCCTGCGCATGGGCGCGCGCGATGATGAAACCGTGCGGGGTCAGGTCAGAATTTCGGATGAATGGCATGATTTCGTCTATGATCGGAAGACAATGACAATTACTATTCTAGCGGACACCGAAAACCGCACGATTCAACTCAACGAGTGGGGATGGGAACAATGACAGCCAGTATTATCTTGCGAAAAGGCAAGGAAAAGCCGGTGCGCCAGCGGCATCCCTGGGTGTTTGCCGGGGCGATTCAGGCTGTGCGAGGTCAGCCCGCCGCCGGGGAAATCGTCGATATCGTTGCGGCTGGCGGGGAATGGCTGGCTACGGCGGAGTTTAATCCGGCTTCGCAAATCCGGGCGCGCATCGTCAGTTGGGAAAAAGACACGGCGATTGACGACGATTTCTGGCGCGCTCGCCTGCAAGCCAGCATCGCCAGACGAAACCAACTCCTGCCCGACGCCGAAGCGCGCCGCCTGGTTTTCGCCGAAAGCGACGGTCTCCCCGGCCTGATCGTCGACGCCTATGGCGACCATGTGGTAGTGCAATTCCTCACCGCCGGGGCCGAAGCCCGCCGGGAGATGACGGTCGCCCATTTGCAGGAATTGCTTTCGCCCGTCAGCATCACCGAACGAGATGACCCCATGCGGCGCAAAGAGGACCTGCCATTTCGCTCCGGCAGGATTTGGGGCGACCTGCCTGAACAGCCGTTGACCATTCGCGAAGGACGCTCCCGTTTTGTGGTCGATTTGAATGTAGGTCAGAAAACCGGGTTCTATCTCGATCAGGCGGAGAACAGGCTTGCTCTCGCGGCTTATTGCGCCGGGAAAGAAGTCTTGAATGCGTTCAGTTATACCGGCGGATTTGGCGTGCACGCCCTGGCTGCCGGCGCCGCCCATGTCCTCAACGTCGATTCCAGCGCCGAAGCCCTCGA
>JAGFJG010000154.1 GCA_024102915.1 Caldilineales bacterium | reverse complement strand
CCAGGCGTTTGGCAGCCAGAACGCTGACAGTGTTCATAATCCTCATCCTGCCAGGAAAGCGAAAAATCGATGTCGATTACTCTAGCATCTCCGGCCAGTTAGCGTCAAACCAGGCCCGAATTCTTTGCGGCAAAAAAGACCCCGGCGCTTGAACTCACGCCGGGGCCGGGTTTTGAGTGAGTTTACAGATCAGGCCGGTTGGCTGACGGGAACCAAGCCGACCGATTCGCAGTAAGTGATAATCTTCGCCAGCGATTCCTGCACGGTTTCGGTGGACGAATCGACGACCACTTCCGGATTAAGCGGTGGTTCGTAGGGATCGCTAATGCCGGTGAATTGGGGGATTTCGCCGCTGATCGCCTTGGCGTAAAGGCCCTTAACATCGCGGTCAATCACAACCTGGAGAGGCACGTCGACAAATACTTCGACGAATTGACCCTCACCAACCATCTGGCGGCATTCGTCGCGCACTGAGCGGTAGGGGCTGATGGCGGCGGCAATGTTGATCACGCCATATTGCGACAATTTGGCGCAGACAAAGCCAATACGCCTGATGTTCGTATCTCGGTCCTCTTTGCTGAATCCCAGGCCTTTGCTGAGATGTGTGCGCACTACGTCGCCATCCCAGACTTCAACGGCAAGCCCGCGGCGATTGGCCAGCTCTTGGACAAGGGCATCCGCCAGCGTGCTTTTGCCGGCGCCGGACAGACCGGTGAACCAGATGGTAAAGCCTTTCGGCAGTGTTTTCGACATCGGTGTTATTCTCCTCTGTGTAATGATCTGAAGTCAAAATGAAACCGCCGTTTTATCTTCGACGATTGACGGCGGACGATAGACGATGACCGTGCATTCGCCATCGTCCGTCGTCAAAGGTCTATTGTCGAATGTGAGACAAACACAGCGATTTCAGTTTGGTAGGTGTTTAATTGCCGTTCGCCGCGGCTCTTTCCGCGGCATTCGGCAGCGGACGAATGAAGCGGCGTTCCAACAGATAGTTCAGAATTCGATGGGCATTCTCTTCGGGGGTGTGATTGGCGCCATCGAGATGGATTTCAGGATGCTGCGGGGCCTCGTACGGATCATCGATGCCGGTGAAACCCTTGATTTCGCCCCGACGAGCCCTGGCATACATGCCCTGCTCATCGCGCTGTTCGCAGATTTCCAGCGGCGTGTCCACGAAGACCTCGACATAGCCCTCCTTGCCCACGGAATTGCGCACGTCGTTTCGGGTCGAGCGGTACGGACTGACGGCGGCGCAAATAGCCACGCCCCCATGCCGTACGATCTCGCTGGCGACATAACCCATGCGCCGGACATTGCTGTCACGATCCTGCTTATCGAATCCCAAGCCTTCCGAAAGATGCGTGCGAACCACATTGCCGTCGAGCAGCGTGACCTGGCGGCCATGCTGTTGCAGCAACACGGTGAGGATTTCGGCTGTGGCCGATTTACCCGAAGCACTGAGGCCGGTGAACCACACGCACAGCCCTTGCCGATGCATGGGCGGATAGGCGTCGGAGAGGATGTCGGCGACTTCGGGGCGGGTGAACCAGTTGGGCAATTGGCGGCCAATCCCCAGGTAATCTTCGCGTACCTGCGTGCCCGAAATGGAGGCGATGCGAGCGTTTTGCGGCACTCTGCCCACTTCCTCGTAGCGGTCTTCCTCAGGCAGATAGACTAACATCTGGAATGGAACCATTGTGACGCCGAGCTCATCCGCGTATTGCACGACGAGTTCCTGTGCGTCATACGGCCCGTAGATAGGATTGCCCTGGGAATCGTTGCCGGGGCCGGCGTGATCTCGACCGACGATCAGGTGATTCGCGCCGTAGTTGCGGCGGATGATGGCATGCCAGACCGCCTCGCGCGGGCCGCCCATGCGCATGGCCAGCGGCAGCAGCGATAGCAGAATCCGGTCGGGATAATAGTAATTCTCGGCCAGGGCCATGTAAGTGCGCACGCGCGTAAAATGATCGACATCGCCCGGTTTGGTCAGGCCAACGACGGGGTGCAACAGCAGCACGCCATCCACTTCCTCAATCGCCCGCTTGGTCAGTTCCTCGTGCACACGGTGGAGTGGATTGCGGGTCTGGAAAGCGACGACGTTCTCATGTCCGAAAGCTGCCAATCTCTCGCGTACCTGCGCCGGGGTATGGCGCAAATCCTTGTAATCGTAATGCGCCGGAAGCTGCAAGACTCGCAGCGAACCCGAAACGTTTAATGGTCCCCAGCGATGCATCTCGGCCACGATGGGATGACGCAGGTCGAGCGTCCCAAAAGCCTTTTGCGCCACCTCGTCACGGTCCCATGCGTAAATCTCTTCGACGGTCATGATGGCCAGGACGTCATTACTGGCGCTGCGCAATGCCACATCCTCACCAATCTTTACCCTGTCATCAGGCTCGATCGGCAGTGTGATCGGGATGGGAAACAGGACGCCATTCGCCAGCCGCATTTCGTCCAACACGCGCTGATAGTCGGCCTGGTTCATGAATCGATCAAGCGGCGAAAAAGCGCCGGTCGCCAACATCTCCAGATCGCATTCAGCTCTGGCCGAAATACGAATGGATGGCAATGTATTGGCATAGTTACGCAGTTCCGTCACTTCTTCGGGTGCAACCAACAGGTTGACCAACTCGCCGCCATAGGGCGAAATGAGCTTCATCGTTTTTGTTTTTGTCGTCATCAATCGATTCTCCCACCTCGGATCTGGGTTCTGTTTCAGCAGAAACAACGAACGAGAAATGTATTTATTTCACTTCGATATTTGATCTCACGCAAAGACGCAAAGCGTCTCTTGATATTTTTTGCGTCTTTGCGTGAGAGGTTTTTTCGAAATGATGAATTGCTTCCGAAAAATCTACGTTGGTTTGGTTTGAGCGCGTAAAGGGGGCACACTCGGCGCCCCCTTCGGCAAATGCATAATTGAAGTTTGTCAGAATGACGCAGGCATTGTACCGTAATAGCGATATGCATCCAAAAAGCGAGACTATCTTCGATTCGTTGGCCGTAGTCTCAGCATTACGCTCTGGCTATTAGGCCGATACCCAATTTCACCTATTCCCTTCTCAATGAGACTTCAATGACCAATGTAATCGTCGCCGCCGTCCTCTTTGTGCTCGGAATCGGCACGCTTGGCGCAGCTATTTTTGGCAAATTGCGAACACGACGCCTGATTTTGCTGGCCGTTACCGGCATTCTGTGGATAATCGCAGCCATCATTTTCGTAGGATTCGGGACATCCCCGATGACGGACCTGACCGCGGCGGCCACGGAAACGCCGACCCTCACGCCCGAACCTGAACCCAGCCCCACTGCCCAATCGAGCCCCACCCCCGCGCCGACGGCGACCGCCACCGTCGCTTCCACCGCGCTGTCAGGTAGACTCGTATTCGCCAGCCAGCGTTCGGGGAATTTCGACATTTGGGATATGGACCTTGAGACCGAGGATTTCAGCCAGCTCACCCGCGACACGGCCAACGATGTCGAGCCGGTCTATTCCCCCGACGGCACGATGGTCGCATTCAGCAGCAGTCGGGATGTCAGTGGCGGGATCAATGAAATCTGGGTGATGAATGCGGATGGCAGCGACCAGCGAAAACTGGTGGACTGGCCAGATAGCTACGAATGGGGAGCGACCTGGTCGCCGGATAACGAGTGGATCATCTTCACGACGACGAAAGACTTCAACTACGAGATCTATGCGGTTCCGGTCGACGACAGCGCCGATCCGATCAACATCAGCCAGGCTGAGAGCCTGGAATCGTATCCGGATTGGTCGCCCGACGGACGCTGGCTGGCATTTGTCAGCGATCGGGGCGGCAATTGGGATATTTGGAAGCTCGACATTGAGGCTTGTTTGCAGGCCAGGCTGAGCGAAGCGGACGAGGAGAGCGACCAGGAGAGCAACGCTGAAGAGGCCTGCGAGGCGACGAAACTGACCGACAACGAAGACGATGATTTCTTCCCGCGCTGGTCGCCCGACAGCAGCCAGATCGCCTTCGAAAGCCGGCGATTCGCCAATCGCGACATCTATGTCATGGATGCCGACGGCGGAAACCCCACCCGGCTGACCGACGACGTCGCCCGTGATAGTACGCCGATTTGGGCGTTGGATGGGGCTGCCATCATCTTCAGTTCAGAACGCAAGTACGATTGGAATATGTACATCCTCTACCTGGACTCCGGCGAAGAGGAACAGTTGACCAACTTCGAGGGCGAAGACCGCTTCGGCGATTGGAAACCGTAATCGCCCGTAGCTAGCCTTACTTACATTTGCCCTCGGTCGTTTTATTCTCAAATTGTTAGGCGCAGCTGAAGGGTTCAATTCCTTTGTCAGGCAATCAATATTAGAGTGTGCATGCCTCCAGCACCATTTTACGAAATCCACCCAAATGCATATTTATTCCAGAAGAGCGCGACACCCGAGGAAGAGGTTCGGCAGTGGGTAGCGTTTGAACTATTATCAGGTTATGGTTTTCATATCAATAACATTGAATTTGAAAAACCTGTCAAGGTAGGACGGCGAACACATTATGCTGATATTGTTGTTTTTAATAATCACAAACCATATATCGTGATCGAGTGTAAAAGAAGAGATGAAAGTAAAATAGCTGATGGATTGAAACAAGCCGTGAGCTACGCCACCGCCTATGAAATACGGGCTGAATTTGCAGTTTGTTCGAATGGATCAAATTGGCAAGTCATGCGAAATATTAATGACAATTGGGTTAAAGTCACTGATATTCCAAGAATTTTTTCCAGTAATACAAGAAGGCCAATTCATGAATTATTTTACGAAATAAATCATTTAGAATTGATTCTCTATTGGCTGCATAGACCAGTTCCCGCTAAATATGCTCAAATATTTTTAAGCAATTTGCAGGATATTTTGCTTCGTTGTCAGTTGTCAATTGCTAAGACAGCAATTCCAAATATGGTGGGAATGACGTAGGATAGGGATAACGTTTACTGATTTCGTCTAGAGGAGGGAGCCATGAGCCGACCGGTGAAATACAAGGAGATGCTGGAGCTGGTGAGCGCTACTTT
>JAGFJG010000065.1 GCA_024102915.1 Caldilineales bacterium | reverse complement strand
TACCAACGCCCATCGGGGAGGGGGAAAGGCCTTTCCCCCTCCCCGATGGGCGTTGGTATCAGCCTGTCTGTGATGTTTGGCAAGCGATAAGCTCAAGGCTGGGTTGCGGCGAAATCATCATTGGGGGGGAAGCGTAGACTTCGGCAGGTGTGAGATAGCTGAGGCTCTGGTGAGGCCGTTCATGATTGTAGAAGTGGAAGTAGGAAAGCAAGTCCAGGTCGAGGGCGATGACAGATTCGTAGTCTTTGATATAGATATCCTCGTACTTGAGGGTACGCCAGAGCCGCTCGATGAAGATGTTGTCAAAAGCTCGGCCTCGGCCATCCATACTGATACGAACACCGGTATTTTCCAAGCGGGCAGTGAACTTCTTTGAGGTGAATTGGGAGCCTTGGTCTGTGTTGAATATCTGAGGCTGTCCTTGTCGTAATGCGTCGTCGAGTGCCTGTAAACAAAAGCGGGTGTCCAGGGTGTTCGATAATTGCCAGGCCAATACATAACGGCTGAACCAATCCATGATGGCAACCAGGTACATGTAAGCATCATACCAACGTGCCCCGTAGAAGTACAAGCCCCGGTCAACCGCAACGCCGTTCCAGGTCGTCGGACTGGGCGCGCCCACGCCCGCTTCCAGGCGCTGGCCGGTGTAGCGGTACTGCGTCTGCGTGGCGATGGGTGGTGCTCCGGTGCGCCATTGGTAGCGCACGTCGCCGAAGGGCAGATAACGGTCTTCCCATATCCGCACTCCTGAACCATTGACGATGATGCTGGTGGAGCCGAGGCTTGTCCTGAGCGGCGACCGCAGGTCACGAGTCGAGGGATGGTCACGGAACACTCCCGCCACACTAGTAAGAGGACGTTTGGAAATTATTGAGTCCGGCAGCTTGATGCGCGCTGGCTTGCCGAGGAAGAACTCGACATTTGGCTCTCGCATCAATACCATCAGCTCGCTGCCATCCGGTGACCAGGCAAATGGGCCGAAGCCTGTCCATACTCGGGCGAGTTTCTTGGTGTCCATCCCGTAGACCCACAGCCCTTCGTGCCCGCGATAGGTTCCCAGAAAGGCGAGGGCGCGACCGTCCGGAGACACCACCGGCCCACGAATGCCTTTGACGCCTGACAGCACGATTTGTTCTTCCCCAACGGACTCGTGCATCAGCGACTCCAGGTCGGTGAGATAGATGTTCCAGGACTGATTCAGCTGGGCCATCAGCGCCGGCGCACCAGAAAAGATGTTGGGCTTGGTTTCTGGTAACTGCGGCGTGCCGGCAAATACGATCCGTCCATCTGGCAACCAAGATGGCCAGCCGGCCCGGGCAAAGCTTGTCTCAAGCAACCGAACTGGTACTTGCCCAGTTTCGACATAATAGAGCTTATTGAACAGTCCATCACCAGTCTGCTCTTGTAGCCAACGATCCATATTGGGAGCAAAGGAAAAGGCAGTGGCCTCAAAAGGAATCGGATAGCGGTAGATCTCTTGGTCAGTCTGCGTGATTGGATCCCATAGGTGCAGTCGGAAATCTCGGGCGATTCCCACAAGTGGAAGACACTCCCGTTGGTAGCCTAATTGTCCCGTTGGCAGGCGATCGAAGCGACCATACCGTGTCTCATGACAATCCTGCGGAACCTCGTCCGGTAATAAAAAGCTCTCGCCCGTTGCCAAATCCAATATCATCAGGCGGCTTTCCCAATTCTTTGTCTCCTTGGTAGCCAGAAATTCCAGCGCCAACATCTCCGGCTCCAACCAGGTAACATCCTGATAAAACCCGTCAGGTGCAGACACGGGAATCGGCGTGATGTCCAGTAGGGTATAGGGCGTCCGACCGCCTCGTGTGCAGGCACAAAGAAAGATCAGGGTAAATAGAAAGCAGGAAATCACACTGGGTGCCGCTCTGACTTGTCGGAGTTCCTGCCAGTCCGGTCTGATCTTCAAGACAGCATGGCAATGCGCCAATGTCTCAGTAAGGATAGACATGTGCATTCGTTCCAGTTTGATATTGTCCCCAGAGGATGGTCGCGGCCGGCGAGATGATGTTGCTGCTGAAGCCCTCGACAAATCGGCGTGATTGCCCAGTCCTGGGGTCAAAAATGGACATGTTCATGGCCAAGTCTGCATTCTGGCTGATAATTGACCGATAGATGTTGCCAAAGTAAACGAAGGTGCCGATCTTGATCGCAGTCAATGAATCCACGCCCGTCTTGAGCGGCTCGGCAATGGCTGTGCCTAAGTTCACACCCGCTTGTTCGGCTAAACCCCACTGGCTGTGAACAGCGGGGTCTTCATCTCCTCTTTCGGCCCGAAGATGGAAGAACTTTTCCCATGCGTCGGTGGCTTGCAACATCTCTGTGCGGTTGTTGATAGCCGACCGACCCGTGAATTGTCGCCACCCATCCTGGATCACTACCAACACTCCGGCATCGGAGAGAGACGCCCAACCATCGACTGCCGAGAACTGAGGATCCCCGGCAAAATAATCCAGAATACCCAGGATGTTCTGAAACCAACCAGCTTGGGATTCCTTCATGAACATCTCAAGCCACCATTTGCGCGTCTCCCAGCTCAAATCAGCCATCTCATCGACAGTGCAATCGAAGGCATCGTTGCGAGTGATTTCCTGTTCGTTGGTAACGCAATGCCCGCTGGGATCGCTGTATTTGACAGGATTTCCCAAGACATAGCTGTACCGATTCAGCGCCTGTGTATTCATAGACTCCGGCACGATGGTATCCGGTTGCACAAACCGCCCCAACGTCGGGTCATAATATCTCGACTGATAGAAGTACAAGCCGCGGTCAACCGCAACGCCGTTCCAATCCCCAGGGCTGGGCGCGGCCACGCCAGCTTCCAATCGCTGGCCGGTGTAGCGATATTGCGTCTGCGTGCCGATGGGTGGGGCGCCGGTGCGCCACTGGTAGCGCACATCGCCATAAGGCAAGTACAGGTCATCGGCAATTGTGGCGTTGCTGCCATTGACAATCACGCTGGTCGAACCCAGGTGGTCGCGCAGCACAAAGCGCCGACCATAGCCAGTGGTGGCCCCATAGCCAGGCGATCGCTCGAAGGCGATCAGGTCGGAACCGACGAAATAGTACTTGGTGTAGGTGCTGGGGTCGACGTACTCGTGATACCGGCTGGGATACAGCGTGGTCACCCCGCCCACTGTTGCCTGCACCCGGTTGCCGTCGCCGTCGTACACGAAAATTGCCTGCACCGTCCCGCCCTGCTTCACCTCCACCAACCGGTTCTCGGCATCGTAGCCCAGGGTGTAGCTGCTTCCGCCCACCGTGCGCCCCGTCATGTTGCCGTTGCAATCGTAGCTGTAGCTGTTGCCGCCCGCCTGGCTGACGGCATGCGGTTTCGTGGCCGCTGTGCCGGTCGTACAGCCTCCTGGCGTCGGCGCATTGTACGTGTAGGCGATCTCTTGATAGGCCGGACTTACGATCATGCGCAGGTCCAGGTTGCCATTGGCCGCCAGCGTATACTGCTCCTCATAAGGGCCATTGCCGGCGGCATCGTAGGCGGTGCAGCCGCTGTTGCCGGTATAGCCATGCACCAATCTATCCAACTCATCGTAGTTGAAACATTGCCTCTGTGATGAGTTGCTGCCATCCACAATGGTCTTGACGTTGCCCACCGCATCGTAGGTGTACGTCAGGTTCTGCAGGCCAGCGGTGGTGATGTTCTGCAAACGGCCCAGGCCATTGGCCGTGTTCCAGGGGTAATAGGCGTAATCCGTCGTCCAGGCAACGGTTTCGTTGTTGCGCATCACCCGCTGCGTCAGCCGGCTGGCGGCATCGTAGACCGAGCTTTCCACATAGTTCGGGTATGCACCCAGGCTGCTGGTCATGCTTTCCAGCAAACCCTGCGGGTTGTAAACATACGTCACTGTCTCGGTCTCCGGGCCGGGATAGCCCATCGTCTGCACCCGGTCGGCGGCGTCGTAGCTCCAGGCTGTGACAAAGCTGGCCGCGTCGATCAGCTTCGTTTCCTGCGTCACCCGGCCCCTTTGGTCATACGCCCAGGCCGTGCTGCCAGACCCATCGGTCATGCCCGTGCGCCGGCCCACACCCTTGTTGCCGCCACCCGTGTTGTCGTAGCTATAACTCACCGCCGTGGTCGTGCCGCACGCGCCCGGCCCCACATAGCTCTTGCCTGTCAGTCGGCTGAGCGCGTCATAACCGAAGGTTGTCACACAGTCGCGGGCATCGGTCTGGGTCAGCAAGTTACTGGCATCGTCGTAGGTGTAGCCCCAAGTCCCCATGTTCGGGTCGGTCATGCCCGTTTTGCGGCTCAGCGCGTCGTACTGCATCTCCGTCGTCACCTGGTTGCGGTCACGGACAAAGCGCAGGTTGTTCAGCACGTCATATTCATAGGTAGCGCTATAATATGATGCCGCTTCCCAGTCAGGAGCGTTGTCGTATTCACCCTCGTATTGCTGTGAACTCACCAGCCGTCCAAAGCCGTCAGCATCTGTGATAGCCTGATGATTTTTGGCGTCGATCACCGCCGTTTGCAAATACCGATAGCCATAGCGCGTCTGTGAACCGTCGGGTTGTACGACGGCGATGACACGGTCAAAGGGGTCGTAATCAGTCCGTGTATGCGCCAGTGTCGCCCAATCGTTAATCGGCAGATAACCCACGCCTGGGGATTGACTGATCTGATAAGGCATGCTTTGTTTTTGCAGTCTGCCATGCCCGTCGTAGGCATAGCTTTCCACATTGGCCTTGTTCGCATCTTCGGCCTCAGCCTGTCGCTGTATCACCCTGCCCAGTCCGTCATAATAGGTCCAGTTCACCAGATACTGGTTGGATGTCCCCACTCCCGCCACATCATCTTTGACTCGCTGTTCAGTCCGGCGGGGTTGCGCCGCATCCGCATAATTGTAGTAGGCCCATACTTCATCCGCGGGGCCGTAGTCAGGCCGATCTACCGTCAACGGGCGACCGTAGGCATCGTAGGCGTAGGCGGTCGTGGCGTTGTTGGCGTCGGTCTCGCTCTGTGGCCGCGCCAGCGCCTGGTCGACCAGGTCGGCGTAAGTGATGGTCGTCGTTTGCATCAAGGCGTTGGTCGTCGTCACCAGCGCCGTATGGAAGACGCTGTCATAAGCACGGTAACTACTGCCCCGCGCGTCCGTGGCCTCGAGCAGGTTGTTCCAGGTCGGCTCATAGGCATAGGTGTTCAGAGTGATCAGGTCACCACCCGATGCGTCACAGTTCGTTTTCGCCGCATCCACCCGTGTCAGCAATCCTTGCGTGGGCGGCAGCGTCTGCGAGCCATTGCCATCATAGTACAGGCGGCGGTATGAGCGGCAGATGTTTCCCGCCCCTCCTTCCCACACCCACTCTTCCGCCAGACGATCCTTAATCGTCTCCGATGGATAGTACTGGCGCTCGGTGGTACGCAGCAACTGGCGCACCCCGCCCACAGGCAAGTATTCCTCTACCTGGGTGATGTTCCCCCCTTGATACCCGCCCTGGTGGTCGAGTTCATAACGCAATTTCGTGTGCAGCGCCTCTTGCTCGCCAGCGCCCTGCTCATCATAAACGAAGACGGTCGTGTCGTGCAGCACGTGCCGCACATCTTCGTATGCTCCCCCGTCTGGCGGCGGCGGTAAGGGCAGTTCGCCAAAGACGCGATATGTCCAATTCAAACGCTGCCCGCCTGGCGTCACCCTCTCCTCTACACTTTGCCATTCCAGACCCTGGGTGGCTTTGACTAAATCGTCATTGCGGAACCAATGTTTGTCGTAGCGGTCGTCCGCTGTATTGTTCGGGTCGCCCACATGGGTGACGATGCTCAAGTCATATCCGTCCGCCCCCTCATTCCAATTGCCATACCAGATGTTTTGCACTTCGCTGCCGCCTAAGCCATCCTGGCGTTCAATTCGGGTGACGGGATGATAGACGGTACTACCTTGTTGCGTATAGGCCATGCTCACACTGCCGCCCTGGCCGTTATCGAGCGTTTCCAGATAGCAGTTGCCCCAGTACTGGCAACCGCTCTCATTTCTATACTCAAATGTCACCGCTGGCAGGTCTCCGCCTCCGCCCTTACCCAAGGCTTGTACGCTATCTAACACCAGGCGGGGCTTACTGTCTCCTGCTAATGAGGAGTTGAATTCGTAAACTCGCGCGACTGCACCGTTGACCTTGACCGATATCCGCTGCAACGCCTTGGTGTAGTAATAGAAGTAAGTGGTCGGGAGGTTAGAGCAGGTCATGTCCGTGCAGTTCGCCGGCAAATCCGAGCGGTCGCCATATGCGAATTCGACGATAAGGCCGGGGGCCCCGTTATAGGTGATCGATGTGGGCAGCGCCTGGAAAACGTAGGGCAGCGTCCGGTCCTCCAGGTCGCAATAGAATTCAATGTAGCGCTTGATCTCCGCATCGAAGCCCTGGTTGTAGGCGATGTTCATGCTGTAGTGATATGTGCCGTCGTCGGCTGCATCGGTGATAGCCGTGAGCATGAAAGTCTTCGCCACCTCCGTCACCTGTTCATCATCACCATTCCTATCGCAATACACGGCCGTCTGCACGGGCGAGAACAAATAGCGACGACCGTCCGGGGTAAAGATATACCACGGCGCATCTTGCGCTCCCGCCGGCTCTCCCCGCGAGATCTTCAGCCACGGCGCTTCAGGTGAATACCACCACACCGGCGCACCCGTATCTTTCAGAGTGTAAGTGTGGCCGTTCAGCACCAGGTTGTAGGTCTTGGTATTCTGCACCCAGTTGATGCTACCCAACCCTTCCAGCCGCCAACCCCAACCCAGCAAGGAGCCGTTGGAGCCAAACGCATCATCCATCTCACGACGACGGCTGCTATAGCTGAGACCCAGCGCTGGCGAAAAGCCATTAGGGCGTGTCAGCAGCGGCAACGGGTAGTCGAATTGCAGCGCCCCGCTATACATGTTGGGCACCAGGTTGCCGATCGGATCCTGGGCCGCCTCCGCAACGCCACTCTGCACGTCATAGATTCCTCCGCCCGTCAATTCCGCCTCGATATAGCCTTCGACCCAATCGACGTGCGTGACCACATGCTGCCAGCGTTCGTTCGCGGGATTCCACTGTCGCAGCACCGGTAAAATACTCAACTGAGCGTCAGCCGTGCCTTGAAGCCGCCAGCGCAACCGCAATGGCTGCGCCAGGCTGGTCATCTCTGCCCCGCCGCTATCACTCGCCCACAAACGAAAGCGGTATATCGAATCTCTATCCCGGTCGCTTTCCGGATATAGCCCCTGATGGTAGATATTGATAACCTGAGGATCGGGGGCATCCGCCCAGGCCAATGCCAACGCTTCCGAAATCTGCCAGATTCCCGCATTGGCCTGTACGGCCCAGATGTCGGGTTCATCCTGCCGCACCACCGCCCGGTACTGGCCACTGGCAGGCTGGTCGATGTCGCCCTTCACCTCAAATGTCACACGCAACACCTCTCCTGGTTCGGCGATGACCCGACCGCTGAATTCGACCTGCGCCTCTGCGCCCACAGCGATGTACGGCAACGGCTGCACCGACATTCCCGCCATCTTTGCCCCGCCCCGCTCTCGCATATGCACGCGGGCGTTTATCACCGGCTCGATGCCCACGTTGGTAACTGTAACAGTCAGGATGATTGTCTCATCAGGACCAACGCTGTCCGGCCCCGAAACATCCACCACAACTAGCTTGTTGGAGCGAGGTGCTGTGGATATGGCGCTTTCAGATATATCAGCAGACTCCGCCCACTGTCCCCTTACAGAGTCCGCAATCCCTGACGCCACATCGCTGGCGATGTCACCCGCCTCGCCCCGTCTTTCTTCCGCCTGCACGCCCGCGACCCACAAGACCAACAATGCAGTCGCCACAACCAGCGCTTTCAATATCCATCGAACTTGACTTGCCGTATGAAGAGTAGACATGATGGGAATCCTTCACAGTCTAAGCTATACCAATGTCAACATACAACAATCACCCCTGCCGTCGTGCTGGCGAGAGTGCACTGCGTCAGGATGAAGATTGTTGTCGCGCGTAGCATATGCTCTTCGACAAGCGATTACTATGATCAAGATCATATTCCTTCACATCTCTAGCAATAACCCATGCCGCGCCCAGGCGACGGTTCCTCCCTCCACATTGGCGACTTTGCTCAACCCCTGCTGCATCAGCCAGTCGGCGGCGATGGCGCTGCGGTTACCGGTAGCGCACACCAACATCAGCGATTCCGCCGCCTGCAATTCCGCCAGCCTGCCCGGAATGGTCTGCAAAGGGATATTGACAGCGCCCGGCAGATGTCCGCCCGTGAATTCGTAGGGTTCACGCACATCGACCAGGGTCACACTGTTCGCCGACAGGCGTTGCTGCGCCTCCGCCACGCTCACATTCTCGTAGCGGACCGTGCGATACGCCGCCTCGACCGGCGATGTATCCACCGGCAGGCTGCGCCGATACCAGGCGATGATCCCGCCGGCCAGATTATAGACATTGGTGTAGCCCAGGCGCTCGCGCAGGAAATCGACCACCTGTCCGCTGCGGTTTCCCGACCGGCAATAGATGATCACTTCCTGGTCGCGCGGGATCTCGCCCAGGCGCTGCTGAAGCTCGCTCATGGGCAGCAGCGTCGAGTCGGGAATGCGCGCCTGCGCGTATTCTTCCGGCTCGCGCACATCGATTAGGATTGCGCCCTGGTCGAGTCTGGCCCTGGCCTGGTCGGGGAAAAGCTGGATGGATTGAAGGGGACTGGCATCAAAATTCTGCATGGATTCTGGCCTCATCCGCTGACAAGTTGGGGTTCGGCGCCGCGCTCGACCGGATACCCGGCATCCCACCAGCAACGAATGCCGCCGGTGAGATTGACGACATTGTCGAAGCCCTGGCCCAATAGATAGCTGCTGGCCACGCTCGACCTGTCGCCGCCCAGACAGTGCAGGACGACCGTGCCTTTGCGCGGGATTTTGTCGAGGTGGTCGGACAATTGCCCGGCCTGGATTTTGATAGCGCCGGGGATATGCGACTCCTCGAATTCATTCTGATTGCGCACGTCGATGATGGCGACATCGCCGCGCAGATGCCGCTCGAATAGTTGGTCGGCGGTCATTTGGTGCAGCACTTCCAGTTCGTGCCCGGTCGATGCCCAGAACTCCAGGCCGGGGATATAGCCCACGGCGTTGTCGAGACCGATTCTGACCAGGGCTTTGGTCAATTCCTCCACCCGATTGTCGTTGGCGACCAGAATAAACGGCTCCTCATAATCCAGCATCCAGCCCGCCCAGGTCGTAAAGGATTCGTTGTCCTGGATGTTGAGGCTGCCCGGCACATGCCCGCCGGCGAAAGCGAATTTGTCGCGTGTGTCCACGACCCGGATGCCGGAATCGAGCATGGTCTTGAAGCGACCCAAAGAGAGCCGGGCCGGATGCGGCAAACCGCCCAGCACTTCGGGGCCAAGCTTGTTTAGCTTTTTCATCATGGCGAAATAGCGCGGCGGCTCCGGTTGACCGGCCAACAATTCACGCACGAACGCGTCTTCGTCGGCGATTTGCAGCGCCCAATTCACCAGTTTTTCATAGCCGACGGTGCTGCTGGGCACCGCGCCCAGGGCTTTGCCGCAGGCCGAGCCAGCGCCATGGCCGGGCCACACCTGCACATAGTCGGGCAGGGCGATGAACCGCTTGAGCGACCCGAACATCTGCCTGGCCCCGCCTCTTTCGTGCCCTTGATTCCGGCCGCTTCCTCCAGCAGGTCAGGCCGGCCCACATCGCCCACGAAGACGAAATCGCCGGTGAAGATCATGATCGGATGATCGCCGGCAGGCTGATCGGTGAGCAGAAAACTGATGTGTTCGGGCGTGTGGCCGGGCGTGTGCATCACCTCGAATTTGAGGTTGCCGATGTAGAAGACATCGCCGTCGCGCAGGCTTCGGTGCGGGAATCGATATTGCCAGTCGGGGCCGCCCTCATCCGAGGCGTAGATCTCAGCCCCGGTGGCGGCGGCCAGTTCGCGCGAGCCGCTGAGAAAATCGGCGTGGATGTGCGTTTCGGTGATGGCCTTGATCGTCAGCCCTTCGTGGTCGGCGATTTCGAGATAGACATCGATGTCCCGGCGGGGGTCGATGACGATGGCGTCGCCGGTGGCCTGACAGCCGATGATGTAACTGGCCTGAGCCAGGCCTGGTTCAAATACGCGGCGGAAAAACATGCTGTTACCCTCAGACAATGTGGTGATACAAATTCAGTCCACCAGCTTGGATGCACGTGAGCGGGAGAGGTTACGAGGTTCCAGGTTCGAGGTTCGAGGTTCCAGGTTCCAGGTTCGAGGTTCCACTATGGATTCTAATCTTTGCATTCCGTACACGCAACACGTTTTACATCTCCCGGTTTCCCGTTTTCACCGCCGGAATGATAACCTGCCCGTTTATGGCATTCCTCGGCGAACTCGCCGCCCTCGGCACCTCGGTCTGTTGGTCCTTCACCTCCACATTCTTCACGATGGGCGGTCGCCTGGTGGGGTCGGTGGTGGTCAATCGCACGCGGCTGATCATGGCCGTGGGTTTCCTGATAATCGCCCACCTGCTGACGGGAACTCCCCTGCCCTTTGACGCTGCACCCTGGCGCTGGTTCTGGCTCACCCTGTCCGGACTGGTTGGGCTTGTGATCGGCGACGCCTTTCTGTTTCAGGCGTTCGTGTGGATCGGGCCGCGCCTGAGCATGTTGATGATGAGCCTCGTCCCCGTGATCAGCACATTCATTGCCTGGTTCTTTCTGGGCGAAGTATTGGTCGCCGTGCAATTACTCGGCATCGCCATCACGGTGCTGGGCATCGCCATCGTCATTCTGGATCGGTCGCCCAACAATCAACTCGACCCGCGCAATCGCACCTATCTGTACGGCATCCTGTTCGGGATCGGGGCCGCTGCGGGTCAGGCGCTCGGCCTCGTGCTGGCCAAGAAGGGGCTGGCAGGGGATTTTTCCGCGCTTTCGGGGACGTTCATTCGTATGCTGTCGGCTGCGATCATCCTGTGGCTGATCACACTATTGATGCGACAGGCGCGTATGACCTTTCGGCGATTGCGAGAACAGCCGCGCTCCCTCTGGTTCATCACGGGCGGGGCGTTTTTCGGGCCATTTCTAGGGGTCACCCTTTCGTTATTCGCCGTGCAAAACACGGAAGTGGGCGTAGCTGCTACCCTGATGGCGTTGCCCCCCGTGTTCCTATTGCCGATCTCGCGATTCATGTTCGGCGAGCAGGCCGGACGCCGGGCGATTATCGGTACGTTTGTCGCCGTGGCCGGCGTGGCCCTGCTGGCCCTGACCTGACAAATCGGAACCAAAGTGGGTGCAGAGAAGTCAGAATAACCCTCTTATCTCTGTGTCTCCTCCGTGGACTCCGTGTCCCGGATTCTGTCTTCTTACTTCTGGCGCACCCCGAACAGCAGCACAAACCCGACCAGCATCGAGACCGACGCCGTCGCCCACATCACCCGCCAATCCTGCCCCGTGGCGTCCAGCAAAAACCCGACCAGTTGCGGCCCAGCAATCGCCGCCGCCGAAGTGACCGTGTAATAGAGGCCGGTGAACGTGCCAGCCAGTCCATCGCCGCCGACGGCATAAATCAGCGGGAACAGGTTGATGATCACCAGCGCCCAGCCCAGCCCGGCCGGGATCAGCACCAGCAGCAGGGGCATGGTGGCGTTCACGAAAATCCCGGAGGCCAGCACGATCAGCATCAGCAACATGCCCAGAGCGATCGCCCGTTTCTGCCCCACCCTGGCCCCGAAGAAACCGCTGGGTACGGCCCCAATCAAAAGCGAGATGGCGAATACAGCGACGACGAGGGGGATGCGCGCCTCATCGAGGCCGAGGGCGGCGCGGGCGTATGAGCTAATCCATGTTTCCAGGATGTTGAAAGCGCTAAAGCTGAACAGGATCACCAAAAATAGCAGCAACACGTTGGCTATGCGCCCTCTGCGAGCGCGGCGCAATGCCGCCATCGAAAGGGGCATGCGGTCGTGGCGCTCGCCCCATTCTTTCCTCTCGTGGACGGCAAAGCCGAAGATGAGCATGCTGCCCAACATCACCAGGCTGCCGACCACAAAGGGCGTAGCCGGACCAATGCGATAAGCGAACCCGCTCACGACCAGCGCCGTCACAATCCCCAGCCCGCCCACGAGGTTGATGATGCCGCTGGCCTTGCTGCGTTCTTGCGGCGCGAACATGTCGCCCAACAGCGCCAGGCCCGGCGCTCGCACGGTGGAAATGGCGATGTTCACGAGGAGGAGCAGCGGCAACAACACCGCAAGCGTGGGAGCCAGGGCGATGAACGGGTACAGAAGGATGATGAAAGGGGCGGGGATCAGTATCCACGGTTTGCGGCGGCCCCAGCGCGTCCACGTGCGATCCGATAGCGCGCCCGCCGCCGCCGGCAGGACGAGATTCAGCCAGTTGTCCCAGGTCATCACAAACCCCACCAGCGTGGCGCTCAGACCGAAATCGCTGAGGAGCAGGGGGACGTAGGTGTTGTAAATTGGGCCGATTGCCGAAATGCCGAAAAAACCCAGCCCCAGCACCAACCCATATTTCCAGGGATAGCGTCCGGCCACCGCTGGCCGTGTCAACGCTCGTCCCCATGAAGCCACGGGGCTACTCGACATGACAGAGCAGGCCTTTCAGATAGGCGGCTTCGGGGAAGGTGAGCAAGACCGGGTGGTCGGCGCCCTGGGCGAAATAGCGGATGATACGCGCATCTCGCCCGGCATCCAGCGCCGCCCCGAACACGATCTTCTGAAACAGGTCTGCGCTGACCAGACCGGAGCAGCTAAAAGTCGCCAGCAGACCGCCTGGGCGCAGCAATCGCATTGCCAACCAGTTGATATCTTTATAGCCGCGCGCCGCCGAGTCGATCTGGCGTTTGGTGCTGGCGAATTTGGGCGGGTCCAGGATGATCAGATCGAATGAGCGTCCTTCATCTCGCCACAGCCGCAACTGGGCAAATACGTCGGCCTGCAAATTC
>JAGFJG010000137.1 GCA_024102915.1 Caldilineales bacterium | reverse complement strand
CTGACGGCTCACTTCTTTGATTGCTACAGCCTGGTTCGGGCAGCCAGCACCTTCAATAGCGTACGCAACACCAGCATCGCCGTCATCGTGACAGCCCTGCTTTACCTATTCCTTCCCTGGTTTACGCCGCCCTTGGGCCAACGCACGCCGATCTACATCTTCGTCCTGCTGATGTTGGCCGGCATAGCCCTATGGCGCGTGGCCTATTCCTTGCTCCTTGCCCAACCCTGGTTTTTCCAGAAAGCCCTGGTGGTCGGAGCAGGTTTAGCCGGACAGACCCTGGCCCAGGCGGTGGTAAAGGCCGGCCCGCACGATGCCAATCCCTATCGCGGCACCGGGTACAACCTCGTAGGTTTTATCGACGACAACCCTGAGTACCGAAATCGCACCATTGCCGGGTTGCCGGTACTGGGCGGGCGGGAAAATCTGGTCGATCTGGTGCAGCGTCTGCAGGTAGACGAGATAATCGTTGCTATCACCTATCGCCACGGCATCGCCGCCGAGCTCCTGGATGCACTCGTGCATTGTCGGGAATTAGGATATCGCATCATCACGATGTCCACGCTCTATCAGCGCCTTCTCAACCGCGTACCGGTACTCCATGTGGGCTATGATCTGCATATGATCACTCCCATGGATGAGACGGCATCGGCGCGGCTCTACCTGATGCTGCGACAACTTCTCGACTACATCACGGCCATATCCATACTGCTGCTGTTGGCCCTGATTACGCCCATCATCTGGCTGGTTAATCGCTACACCTCGCCCGGGCCTCTCTTCTATCGCCAGGCCCGTGTCGGCAAAGGCGGCAAGTTGTTCCAGTGCATCAAATTCCGCTCCATGGTTCCCGACGCCGAATACGCAACCGGGGCCATCTGGGCTGAAGAGGATGATCCACGCATCACCCCCATGGGACGCTGGCTGCGCCGCACTCGCCTGGACGAATTGCCCCAGGTGCTCAACATCCTGAAAGGGGAAATGAGTCTGATCGGCCCCCGGCCGGAGCGACCGGAATTTGTGGAACAGTTGGCGCAGACCATCCCCTTCTACCGCACCCGGCATGCCGTCAAGCCTGGCATCACAGGCTGGGCGCAAGTCTTATACCGGTATGGGAATTCCAATGACGATGCCCGCGTTAAGCTGGAGTTCGATCTTTATTATGTACTCAACCGCAGTCTGTGGCTGGATATCAATATCATTTTCAAGACCGTAGCCACCGTCTTCCAAATGAAAGGACGCTGAAACATGGCCCGTGTCCTATTCCTCACCCAGGTTCTGCCCTATCCTCTGGATGCCGGGCCCAAAGTGCGCGCATAAATTTCATCGTGATCGTTTGAGGGTAATGATTCCAAAACTAGGTAAATTCGGTTTTGCTATCTCAGTACTTGTGACAAGCCTCGGTCTTTTCTATCACTATGTGATGCTCATTGCTGGAACAATTCGGCTATCTCGCAAGACCGTATCACTCGTTGAATGCTCGTTAAATTATCGGTTTGCTATTGCAATTCCTGCGCATAATGAAGAACAAGTTATTTCCTCAACAGTTACAAGCCTCAAGTCAATGCAATATCCATCTTCGTTATACGACATCCATGTCGTGGCTGATCATTGTAAAGACGCAACTGCAGAAATTGCAGCATCAAGTGGAGCGATTATACACGTTAGAAACCATGGTCAACGTGGGCGAAAGGGTTATGCACTCACGTGGTTAATCTCGCTATTACTAGAGTATCCTGTTCAATATGATGCAATTGTTGTTTTTGACGCAGATAGTTCTATCGACCCTGACTACTTAAAAGTTGTTACACAAAAGCTTGCTGATGGTGCTATGGTGGTCCAGGGGCAGCATGTCATCTTGAACCCTGATGATAGTCTTTTTACAGCCTTCGCTGATCTAGACATGCGCCTGAATAATCTCATTCGCAATCAAGCAAAAGAGAATCTGGGGCTGTCTGCACGCCTGATGGGCGATGGCATGTGTTTTCACCGAGAGATACTTTTACGCCATCCTTGGGTAGGTGATAATTCACTGACCGAGGACAGAGAGTATGGCATATCGCTGACATGCAAAGGAATTCGTATACATTATGCAGCAGAGGCAATGTCCTATGGACAGGCTGCTGGGGTGAGATATGATGCTTCGAATCAGCGTCAACGTTGGTATGGGGGCGCTTACCAGCTACAAAGACGTTATTTTGTCTCCCTATTAAAGACCTTCTGGCATAAGCGTGATCTCAGTGCACTTGATCGATGGTTGGAACTATATATGCCACCATTTTCCGTTCTAACCCTGCTTGCCACGAGCATGGTTGGGATAGTTGGTGTTTTACGTGTTCTCAAAAAAGTGGACAAGGTATTCTTCGCATATAACCTAACGCTATTTATTTTAACAGGCTTATTTCCTTTGTTTGTGCTGCTAATCGAACGAGTGCCATTGCGTAGGTACTTGGTATTAGTGTTTGGGCCATTTTATGCGTTGTGGCGTCTGCGGATTTCGCTGCTTGTACGAATCAAAGGTGAACAAATTGATTGGGTACGTACAAGACGGCGAGAGGAGTTACCCTTAAATCGAATATGAGCGATGAAGTGCACGATCAACGCCGTATCCTTGTGATATTTGGTACGCGCCCTGAGGCTATCAAGCTGGCACCAGTAATTCGTACTCTGGCTGCGCATCCCGGAAGATTCACAGTCCGTACTTGTGTGACGGCTCAACACAGAGAAATGCTTGATCAAGTATTGAACTTATTTGGCATCACTCCTGATATTGATCTTGATTTAATGGAAACTAATCAGAGTTTGTCGGGACTAAGTGCCCGAATTCTCAATAAGCTTGATCCAGTAATTGTATCTGAAAAACCAAACTGGATATTAGTTCAAGGTGATACGACTACAGTGATGATGTCAGCTCTGGCAGCACAACATAGATGTGTAAAGGTCGGCCATGTTGAAGCTGGATTGCGCACGGGTGACAGGCAGAACCCTTTCCCAGAAGAGATGAATCGAGTAGTGACGGACCATATAAGTGACCTATGTTTTGCACCGACTGAGGCGGCACGGCAGCATCTTTTGGGTGAGGGCATTAGCGAAAATAATATCATCGTCACGGGGAATACTGTCATTGATGCTCTTCACTACATTGCTGATCAACCTTGGCAACCGCCCGAAAACAGCATTTTGGCACAGATGTCTGCCGAACGCGACTGGATATTAGTTACGGCTCATCGGCGAGAGAACTTTGGACTTCCACTCGAGAATATCTGTTTAGCTCTGCAAGAGATCAGCCGGAGATTATACGGCAGGGTACAAATAGTCTACCCTGTCCATCGGAATCCTATGGTCTGGCAAACTGTCCATCGACTCCTGAAAGATGTGCCAGGAATTGTGCTGCTGCCTCCCGTTGATTATCGAGAGATCATCTATTTGATGAAAAAAAGCAAATTAATACTCACAGATTCAGGAGGTATTCAGGAAGAAGCACCCACTTTTAACAAACCTGTTCTTGTGTTACGAAAATCAACCGAACGACAAGAGGCAGTAGAAATCGGAGCCTCGAAGGTTATTGGCACAGACAAGACAGCGATCGTAACTGAGACTATAAAGTTACTCAGCAATCCAGATGAGTTTCGGCTCATGTCGCAATCACCTAATCCTTATGGGGACGGATTGGCATCCGAGCGAATAGCCCATGCTATAATTATGCACAAATAATAAGTATGACTCCATTAGCAGTTTTTAGATTGAAACCATTATATAGCAGGTGATAGATTATAGCCCTGAATAATCGAGCCGATACGCTAAAAGCTTCATATTCTCTTTTTCGAGTATAAAACTAAGGTACCCTTGTCTACATCCATTTGTCCGCACCTTGGCCTCTCTGGCGACCGCACCCTCTTGCGCAGCGGGCCGGATGAACGGCATCGCTGCTATGCACAGACGCCGCCCGGCGAGCCGGAGTTAAAGCATCAGGAATGGTTTTGTTTCAGCAGCGATCATGTTCGCTGCCAATTTTATGTCGCACCCACTGAGCCGGTTGCGGATGCGGAAGTCGCTGAGCCAGGGCGAGCCTTGGGCCGTATGGTCTACCTTATTGCCATTGTGGCAGCCGTCGCCATAATCGCCACCGTCTATGGTCGTTCTCTCCTTTCCGCCCCAGTACCGAGCGGACCCGCTCCCGAACTACCGGCCACCGTCCTGGTCGACGACTCTCCCACGCCTGAGCCGACACCCACACTGATTGAAACTGCAACCCTCAGCGCTGAACCCACCCGATTCACCACACCCACACCGGAAGAAGGAGGGCGCATCCTCTCGTTAAAGCCCTCTGCTGCAGATGTAGGCTGGTGGGCCAACGGCGAAACTCGCGGCCATTTGGGCGATTCTTTCCTTTATGGCGGTTCTTTCGAGGGACAGACTTTCATTTCTGCTTTCAACCTTGATCTCAGCCGCATTCCTCGCGGCACGCCGCTGCGCTCGGCTACTTTGCGCCTCACCGGCCTGGATGACGAGCGCCTGATGTCGGAAGCCGGGGGCGCTTGGTCGGTGGAAATACTGGCCCCGGATGATATCGCCGAGCTGGGTAAGGCTGATTTCCAATCACTGTTCAATGCTCCGGTTGCCGCCACCTTGCTGCCAGCTTTGTCCGGCGTCGATCTGGCCGCCAATAAGGCCAATCTGTGGACACTCGATCCTTCCACGCTGGCCTGGCTGCAACAGCAGGTCTTGGATGGCGTGAGCGCTGTGACCATCCGCATCAGCGGCCCATCGAGCGATGTCGAAACCTTATTCAGTTGGGACAGCGGCGCCGGGCCATCCTCTCTCGGCGAAGCGCCCGAGCTAGTCTTAGCCCTGGGTCCGTCTCCGGCCACCCCGCCGCCACTGCCCACCGAGGCATTCATCGTCGCCACTCTGACGCCTACACCGGAAAATGTGCTCACCGTCGCCGCCCAATTGTTGACAGCCACAGCTTCGACCACAACGGGCACGCCTGTAGCTAGCGCCATCATTGTCGTTGCCACCCCTACGCCCACGCCGGAAAATCAGGCGACAACGGAGGCGATCATCCGATTCGAGGGGTTACCCCCCCTCGTCATCGATACGCCAACCCCCGAGAACCTCGCAACGGCGACCGCCAACGCACTCCTGGCGACAGCGATCGCCCTGACGACTGGCACCTTCACACCGATTCCCATCAATGCCATTACGCCGGTCATCATCACTCCCACACCTCAGCCCGAGAATGCCGCCACCGCTGCCGTCATGGCGTTCACAGCAACGGCCCAGGCTCAGTCTGCCGGAACAGCACCGCCCTTGCCCTACAATATCCTCGTCGCCACGGTCACACCCAGGCCGATCTTGATCACCCCCACATCCCGGCCCAGCAACGCGGCCACCGCCACCGAGATCGCCGCTCAGGCAACCGTCATCGCCCTCACCACGGGAACCTACACGCCAATCCCTACCTACGCCGTAACGCCTACTACGACGCCTCGACCCACTGCCATCCCGCTTCTAATCTACAACTTCCCTACGGTAGCGCCAACGCCGACATCCCCGGCGCGCAACATTCCGAATTCCTTGCGTGGCAAAATCCTATTTTTCAGCAATCGGCCCATGCCAGTTATGGGTGATAAAACAGGCCTTTGGGCATTAGACCCCACAGACGGCAGCCTGGCTTATGTCACGCAGACCTGGCCTTATGAGTTGGGACAATCACAGGAATTGTTGCGCCAGGCCCCTCAGGGTCAGCTATCACTTTCGGTGCAGCCCAATCCGCAGCGTGTTTTGCAGGTATATTTGACCGATCACGCCTATGGCGCTCTTATCGATCTCAGCCAGAGTCAGGGGATGAGTTATGACGCGGCATTTTCGCCGGATGGCAGTCGCGTCGCCTATGTTTCCACCGAGCCCGGCAACGACGAAGTCTATGTGGTCGACCGCGACGGGAGTAATCGCCAACGGTTGACTTTCAATAATTGGGAATGGGACAAACATCCCTCCTGGTCGCCCGATGGCAATCAGATCGTGTTCCATTCCAACCGGGACACCGGTCGTCGCCAGATCTGGGTTATGAACGCAGATGGCGGCGGTCAGCGACGCCTGCTAGAATCACCTTATGACGATTATGCTCCTGTCTGGCTCAAATGATCGCATCTTGCAACGCATTCATCCCTTCGCCAATAGCGATAAACGCTCCTCAATCTTTTTTCAAGGCAGCCCCGCATGGAACTGAAAGAATACATCCTACCTCTTCGTAAATGGTGGTGGTTGATCATTGCCTCCACGCTGGTGGCGACAGTTTCCAGCATTATTGCCACCCGCCAGCAAGCGCCGATTTATCAGACGCATGCCACCATGATGATTGGGCGCGCTATCAATGACCCTAATCCAACCGGCAATGAGGTCTGGCTCACCCAGCAGTTGGCTACAACCTATATCGATATCGCCCAACGAGCGCCGGTGCAAGATGCAACCAGGGAGGCGCTAGGCCTGAGCTGGTTGCCCGACTACACTTTGCAACTGATCCCAAGCACTCAACTGATCGAGCTGGCGGTCACAGATACGGATCCGGTACGGGCGCAGGCGGTGGCCAACGAGTTGGTCAATCAGATTGTTTTGCAAAGCCCGTCAGGATTGGATCCCGAGGAGGAACGTCGCCAGGGATTCATCAACGAACAGCTTGCATCTTTGGAACGAGGCATCCAGGAGACGCAGACGGAGATCGACCGCAAACAAGCTGAACTGGCTGATATGTTCAGCGCCCGCCAAATTGCCGACACTCAAACGCAGATTCAGGGTTTACAAAGTAAACTGAGTTCACTACAAGGAAACTATGCCGCCCTGCTGGCTAACACCAACAAAGGGGCGATCAACACGATTAACGTAATCGAATGGGCCGCGCTGCCCACATCGCCGATAGGTCCAAACAGCCTTTATACCATTTTGCTGGCCGCCGCCATCGGTTTCATGCTTGCCGCCGGCGCCGCCCATGTTATGGAATACCTGGATGATACGCTCAAAAATCCGGATGATGTGTACAAGGAATTGGAATTGACAACGCTTGGCGCCGTGCCCGACCTGGGCGACGTCTCCGACAGCGTCAACGCCCTTGTCACACTCAAAGACGGACAATCGCCCGGAAAAGAAGCGTACCGCGTACTTCGCACCAACCTGCAATTCGCTGCCGTCGACAAGCCATTACGTCAGATTTTAATCACCAGCCCCAGTCCTTCTGAAGGCAAATCCATTACTGCCGCAAATCTCGGCATCGCCCTCGCCCAGGCTGACGAGCGCGTGATCGTGATCGACGCCGACCTGCATCGCCCACGCCTTCACCGTCTATTTAAGTTAACCAACAACGTGGGATTGACAACCGCTTTGCTCGATGAGCATCCTGACCCGGAATCGCTTTTGCAGGAAACAACGACGCCCGGCCTGCGCGTGCTTACTTCTGGCCCTTTGCCTCCCAATCCAGCGGAACTTCTGGGTTCCAGCCGCATGCGCAATCTAATTAGCACGCTACAAGGGCAGGCTGATGTGCTGGTGTTTGATAGTCCGCCAACCACCGTCCTGGCCGACGCCGCTATTCTCTCCACTCAGGTGGATGGCGTACTGTTCGTGCTCAAGTCAGGTGCGACAAAGCGCGATATAGCTCGTCGCGCAGCCGAAGCGCTCAGCCATGTGAATGCCCGCATTGTCGGCGTATTGCTCAATGCCATGCCCTCACGCGGCAGCGGTTATTACTACTATTATTACTACTACAACAAGAGTGACTATTACGACTCCGATCATGGGGACGGTGGTGCGGGGGGATTATTGCCGTGGCGTCGCAAACAAAGACGCCGCCGTAAACGCAAACAGGCTTCAGCACAGACGCCTACGCCTCAGCCAGTACACACATCCACCGAAACCAATTGAACAGTTGAACCATCGCACCGGATGAATGCGGGATTTGTAGAAAACGCCGGGTAATTGTCCGTAAGTCGCAATCGATGACGAGTGAATTTCTATCTCCCAACGACCTGGTTGATAGACTATTCCTCATGCTGCTTCGAGCGCGATGGCATCCATCTGCGTTGGCGGAAGCGCGGGCTTTTGTTGACGGCGGTTCGATAGCTTGGGAGCAATTCCTGGCGAGAGCAGGAGAACGCTCACTGGCTCCCTTGATCTACGATGTATCAAGAGGGCTTTTTGTAGTACCGCCTGCGGTCGAGCGTTCACTCCAGGCAGCGTATGTCCGCAACGCTGCACGCTCAACCCTAATCTTCGCCACACTTGAGGAGTTTCTGCGGCGTTGCAGAACTGCTGGCGCAAACATCGTCCTTTTAAAGGGCGCAGCGCTCGCCGCTACCATCTATGGCAACGCCGCCTTGCGCCCGATGATGGATATTGACCTTATGGTCGATCAAAAAACTGTCAACGCCGTCGTGCAGCAACTTGCCGAAATGGGATTTTATGCGAGTCATGACGAGCCACGCCCAGGTTCGCACCTTGCATTCGAAAGCCAGATGCGATTCCAAAGAGACGATTCCACCCGCACCCTGATTGAGGTGCATTGGGGACTTTTCGACTCACCCTACTATCAGGCTCTGGATGACATGGCATGGTGGCGCCAGTCGACGCGTGAGGCATTGGTGGGGAATTCCAGCATTCTGGTGCTGGGGCCAGAAGCGCAAATACTCCATCTCTGCGCCCATATGTCGCTTCACCATCATGCCCTGGTGTGGCTATGGCTGCACGACATCGCCGAACTCATATTCCATTATGAAAACGAAATCGATTGGACAGAGTTGTTCACACAGGCGCGGGGTATGAATCTTCTCATGCCTTTGCAACAGGTCTTGCCGCAGGTTATCGCTAATTGGCAGCCGCCAGTCCCAGTCGAGCTGGTCGAGGAGCTGCGCCTGTTGTCGCCACAATCTCAGGAGTTGCGAATTCATCATCTGTTTACCCAACAGCGGCGCACAGTTGCGCATCATTTTATCGCTGATCTGGTGGGTTTAAGGACATGGGAACAACGTATCACTTACGCCCTCACCCAAATATTTCCCTCTGCCAAATATATGCAAGTCCGTTATCAGATTGAACCCCCGCTGCTTACTTCACTTTATTATCCCCTACGGTGGTTTTCTGGACTCGCCAGCCTGTGGCAATTCAGGCGACAACAGTCAACGTCAAGACATGCGAAACACGCAGACTGATCAGTCAGGTTTTTTCCCGCCAGTCTCGGGATTTGCAGAACTGTTACGCGAGGTACTGACAAGCGAGGGAAGGATGGTCTGGCAGGTGCAGGGGGATAGCATGTCGCCGACTCTGCCTGATAGCTGCGCTATCGAGGTGCTGCCCTTGAATCAGAAGCCAGAGATCGGCGCTATCGTTGTGTTCATTCGTGACGACGAGATGGTCGCCCATCGTCTGGTGCGTTTCAAACGCGAGTATTGGCTGACGCAAGGCGATGGCCATTCCCTTCCCGATCGCCCCATCCCTCCCCTGTCGGTGATAGGCCAGGTGACAAAGGTCTTTATTGGTGAGCGAGAATTCTGCATCGCTGCGTGGCGAACCAGGTGGCGCTGGATAGGTCGGTATCATGCCTTGCGATTACTACGTGCGCTACGAAAATTGAGAGACAAGAATCAGTTGGCAGCAGTGCAAAATCGAGCCTGAGACTTGGAAGAATCTTTTTGTCTGGCATGCGTCGGCATAAGCTTTCAGATTTCGGTGTCGGAACATGAGTGGCGACCGTGGCTGGAACAAAGGTACGAAAGTTTTCTGGTCGATGCCGCGCCCGACTGGCGGGTTAGCCTTCACCATGATGCAAAGTTGGCCAATACTCGCGGGATGTGGGCCAGCCATACCCCAACCGAGACGGCGTTCCAAATCAATGATCATCACGGCCGGATCAACCTGGATGCGCGAATCGCCGAAATCTATGCACATTCCATCGAGCGCGCTGCTGTAGCCCTTGAACGTATCTTATCTTATGTTTACGCCATCATTCTGCCCGTAGATTACAATGGGCTGCTGCTCCATGCTAGCGGCCTCGCCAACTCTCGATATGCTTTTGCCTTTTCCGGCGCCTCTGGATCCGGCAAGAGCACCATCGCAAAATTAGCCGGAAGCGGCACCCAGGTGATGAGCGACGAAACCGTCCTCGTCACGTGCCAGGGCGGAGATGCAGTTCTTTCCAGCACGCCCTTTTGGGGCATCAATACACCGGAAGCGATTGTCCAACGCAGGCGTATTGATCGACCTCTGCGTGCAATCTTTTTCCTCAAACAGGATTCAGAATTCTTTTTGCGCCAACTCAGTGAGGCGGAGGCAATTCTCTCGTTGTTTGAAAGTCAGAAGGCCGCAGTAGAAAGAACTGCTACCGCTCAAGCCTGGCTCGCCTCAGCATCTGCCCTGATTTCCGCAGCGCCGATTTATGAATTGGGATTTCGCCCTACGCCCGATCTCTGGCCCTTTCTACTTTCCCAAGGCTTCGAGGTAACCGAATCCTAATGGACATACAAGACTCTGCACAGCCGCAACGATCAAAGGATGCGGCCTCACGTGTTTTCGATGGTGAAGCTGTCATCATATCGCCATCCTTAAACATGGTTCGCATGTTGAATCCCGTAGCAACCCGCATCTGGGAATCGGCGGACGGCAACCACACAATCGCCAACATCGCCAATCATTTAACGTCCGAATTCGCTGTTGAATACGACCACGCAGTGGCTAGCACGCGACGCTTTTTACAGGAATTGGCAGACAAAGGTCTGGTGACGCTACACAACCAAGAACAGAAAATGCAGGATTGATTCGGCAGTACGGCACAGATGAGCGGTGATCGTTTTGCAGAACTACTGGAACATCTAAAGCGGCGGCACATCCCATTTACCGTGATGTGGGAGCTGACGCATCGTTGCAACCTGGCCTGCCTGATGTGTTACAACGTCTCTCGTTCGCAGCCCGAATTGAGCACGCAGGAATGTTACGACATTCTGCAACAGTTGGCAGAAGCAGGGACATTGCGGCTGGCCTTGACCGGCGGTGAAATTCTGTTGCGCAAGGATTTCTTCCTGATTGCCAATCGCGCACGCAAACTGGGTTTCGCTCTCAATCTCAAAACGAATGGTACGCTGATCACACCAGCGATCGCCGACCAAATCGCTGCGCTCACGCCCTTCCGGGTTGATTTCAGCTTGCTAGGAGCGAACCCGCAGACAGTAAAAAGGATCATGGGCGGGCGTGATACCCTGAACAAAATCCTGAATGGCATCAGGCTTTTACGAGAGCGCGATGTGCGAGTCTCTGCACACACGTTATTGATGGCGCTGAATGTGCAGGAACGCAGAGAGATAGCACGTTTGGCGACAGAAATGGATGCGCCAATCTATCAGGTGTTCAATATTTCGCCCAATGATGAAGGTATTCCCAATTCGCAAGGACATCAGCTTACCCAAGAGCATATATCGCACTTGCTGGCCGAGGACAACTCGCCCGTCCAACTGCAATCGACCGATCCAGACTCGCGCACCTGTGCTGTGGGCCTCCATTCCTGCCTGATCGATCCCTATGGGCAAGTATTCCCCTGTGTCGAACTGCGAATCCTTGCGGGCGACTTGCGCGCACAGTCATTCGCTGAGATATGGCGAGGGTCAGCGACTTTGCAGGAGTTACGAGAAAGTCACACACTCGGCCATTTTGAAACCTGCTGTTCCTGCGTATTACGACCTTATTGCGTAAGTCGGTGCAGCGGCCTGGCTTGGAAAGAACACGGTGATCTGTATGGCGCACACACCCTGGCCTGCCAACAGGCGCAGGCGCGATTCAGGCAAATCCATTCCGAGCAATTTTCGCCCCACACACTCTGGCTTTCATCCCTCCCAGCTTCTCCGAAACCTTTGCATAGCCCAATCCCACTTTTCGATCCATGAAAGACCGCTCGCGCAAGAAGCGTTATGGAGAAACAAGACCAAACCCAACGCCTGACAGAACAGCCGAAACCGGAAACAAAAAAAGACTGGCATGAACCGGCTATTATCTACGAACGCCCGCTGGAAGTGCATGCCGATGGGCCGCCCAACTTCGATGATCCCTATGGCTATCTGGGCGCCTTGAATGCCTCAGCCAATATCGGCGGTGGAGGAATTTGCACCTAAACCGTCACTCGTATGAGACTTCCTCTTCCCTGTCTTTTCGTCATGGTTTTGATCGCCGGAGCGGCATTGGCAGCGTTGACGTCAGCGCGATTCGTCGCAGCCGCCGGTATTGGCGGCGACGATTTGCAACAATGGCGTATCACCACACAGGAGGAGGGTATATACCGCCTGACCTACGACGATCTGCTCGAAGCGGGTCTGCCTGTCGATGATCTCGATCCAGCCAGATTCAGTATGCATTACCTGGGCGAGCCGGTCGATATTCTGGTGACAGGCGCTGAAGATGACCGTTTCGATACGCATGATCTCATAATCTTTTTCGCCCAGCCGTATCAAGGCCGCTACATGTTGGATAATATTTATTGGCTAACTCTGGCGAACGCATCCGGCCAGCGCATGGGCCAACGTGAAGTAAGGCCGACCGGTGCGGAGTCGGTAGTGACATCGACAGTGAGCACACTGCACATCGAGTATGATCGAGATTATCGAAGCGATTATTCCCGCGCCCAAGACGCCGATCACTGGTTCGATTTACCACTCAACGCCGTTTACGACTCGCCCACCGTCACGAGAACATACACTTTCACCCTCGATCATGTCCTTCCCACGGGCGTAGCCGGCATCGATATACTGGTGCATGGCGGTCAAAGCCAGGAGCCTGCACCCGACCAATCGTTGGCGTTGCAGATTGGCGAGACTGAATTGGGTTTGTTTCAATGGGATGGATCTGAGGATTATTTGGTGCAGGCGACGTTTCCGGCCGACATCCTGTACGACGGCGAGAATGCGATGAGCATCAGCGCTTCCCTGGCGCAGCTCGGCTCCGAGAGCGGCGTCAACCATTATTGGATTTCGCCCGATTGGGCCGAGATTCGTTACCCGGCAATGGCAATCAGTCGGCAGGATCGCCTGTTGATCGAGGGCGTTGCCGAAGGCAATAATCGCATCGAGGCAAGCGGGTTCAGCACGCCGGATGTGCTCGCGCTGGATGTCAGCGATCCATCACATCCCGTCGAGATACGCTCGACTGCTGGCCGGGCGGAGGGAAACAGCCACACATTCATCTTCTGGGATTCGACGCCCGCGGCTGCCCGCTACGTGCTCAGCGCCCAATCCGCCTTACTGTCCCCGGCATCCATCGAACCCGACCGCCCCTCCAATCTACACAATCGCCGCCAGAGCGCTGACTATATCGCCATCGTCCATCGCAGCCTGTGGGATGTCATCGACCCTCTACTGGCCCATCGCACCGCTGAAGGCTTCATTATCGCCAAAGTCGATGTGCAGGACATCTACGACGAATATGCTTTCGGACGCGTGGACCCTGAGGCAATTCGCCGATTTCTGGCGGACGCGCATCGAAATTGGACAGAGGGAGGCGATTCGCCGCGATTCGTACTCCTCGTCGGCGACGGCCACTACGACTTCCGCGGCGTGTCCGGCACAGCACAGCCCAATCTGATCCCGCCTTATCTCTTGCATATCGACCCCTGGCTAGGCGAGACAGCCGCCGACAACCGTTATGTCAGCATCGATGGCCCCGACGACTACCTGCCCGACATGCACATCGGTCGCATCCCCGCCCGCACACCAGAGGATGTGATCGCCGTTGTGGACAAGATACTGGCCTACGAGAACGCTCCTGCCGGCGATTGGCAAAAACGCATCCTCTTTGCCGCCGACCGCACCGCCGGTTTCGACGCCGATTTTCAAGCTATCAGCGACGAGATCCGCCGGGAATGGCTGCCGCAGGCCTATGATGATCGCCAACTCTATTATCAGGTCGATCAGACCAACGGTGACGGCATGCGCGCTGCCTTCAAACAGGCCTTTGACGAATCGGCGCTGGTGGTGCAGTGGTTCGGCCATGCCTCACGCTTTCGCTGGGGCTCGGACAGCATGTTCAACATCTTCGACCCTGCCAGCCTGCAACAGAACGCCGCCCTGCCCGTCACCTTCACCTATGCCTGCTGGAGCGGTTACTTCGTCAACCTGTTCAACGACTGGCAGAGCCTGGGCGAGACCCTGCTGCTGACGCCGGGAAGGGGGTCGGTGGCGGATTTCTCGCCCGCGGGATTGCATGTCGGCGGCAGCCTGGCAGTGCTCAATCAGGGCATCATTAAGGCCATTTATCGGGACAAAGCCGAGCGGTTGGGTGAGGCGATCGATGCGGGCAAATACTATTTTTATAATCAAAGCCCGGCCTGGCACGACCTGATCGATACCTCCATTCTATTTGGCGATCCCGCCCTGAAATTGCGCCTGCCGCAAAACTGGCATCTCGACCAATCGCGACTTGATGCCAACCGTGACAAAGCTGAGGCCGGTGATGTGGTGGAGTACACATTGAACGTCGTCAACAGCAGCAACCAAGCCCTGACTGACGTGAATATTACCGTTGATTACGACGAACGCTTCATGACAGTGGTCGATGCGGGCGGGGGCGAGGACGACGACGGGCGACTATGGTGGGCGCTTGGTACGACTACACCGGGCGCAACGACTCTAGTATTCTCACTACAGGTGGGGTCACTGACTTCGCATCCGCAAAAACTGTATATCTTTGCCGAGCTCAAAGGCACTGACCAACTTTCGGTCAAATTGGTACATTTGCTTCAGTTTACCCCCATACCCGCCGGAGATAAGATGTTTTTGCCCCGGCTTATCAATTGATGATCCGATATACATCCACGACCAGAGCAGAATAGAGCTGGTAATATTTCGATGTTGGAAAGGATGAGTATGAATTACTCGTATAGATCCATCCTGGTTGCTGTGATCCTGAGTCTTTCGTCCCTGTTACTTGTGCCAGCGTCCAAGGCAAGCGCCGCTTGCGCCAACAATTCCTCTACTCAATTTCGCACCGTGGGTAGCGGCGACTGGAACATGTTAAACGTTTGGGAATGTTCTGATGATGGAACTATTTGGGAATCCGCCAGTGTTGCTCCCACCAGTGCAAATGGAATTATTACTGTGCGCAATGGACATATGATCGATGTTGCCGCAGATGTGACGGTTGATCAAGTTATCATTGATTTTGGAGGTCAAGTTACGATTCTCTCAGGTATAGTATATACGATCGATGGTTCCGGAATTGATCTAAGCATCAACGGCGTGTTGCTGAATCAGGGTTCCTTAACTATCGTAGGCACTAATACAAAATGGTCTCTCGGCAGCGAAGGCACTTACATCCACAATACAACTACATCAGTCTCCACACCTCTCGATGACGCTATTCTGGGCGTCAACAGCACCTTCATTTACCGTGGTATCTCAAGCACTGCACCTGCTGTATCGATGGCAGGAAGAATTTATGAAAACCTGATTTTTGAAAATACATCGGGGCCTTGGTCAAAGTCATTGTCTGGCACTAACGCCACCACAATCAACGGAGATTTCTATCTCGACTTCGAGGTCACTCTGAACAATTCGTCCTTTGCTGGTTTCAATTTGAAAGGTGATTGGACTAACAACGGCACCTATGACGCGGGAACTGGCACGGTCACATTTAATGGTACCGGGGCCCAAACCATAAGTGGAATCAGCGCTACGACATTCAACAATCTGGTCGTAAACAGCGGTGCGACGGTGGTCGTGCCCTCATCCGCCACACCCACTGCACAAAGTGTCAACAACAGTGGCACCGTACGTATGTCGCGTACCGTTAGCGGTCCAACATCCTTCCTCTATATCGAAAATGCCGCACATAACCTCTACACTTATTTCGGTATCAACCTTGACGGTTCTCTTGGAAATACCACCGTCGATGTGGCAGGCAACCAGATCTGCCCAAACACTAATCAGACCGGCAACACCAGCAAGCCGGTAAAACGTTGCTATTACATCACGCCCGCGTTGAGCGGTACGGTCACCGCCCGGTTCTATTTCTTGCCATCTGAGTTGCAGTCAGGGCAGAGCGTCTCAACACTGAAGCTGTGGAAGTATGGCGGCAGCGGCACAAATTGGTCCGAACCATCCGGGCTCAGCTATACACGTGGCGCGTGCACAATGGCTTCGGATTGTTATGTCGAAGTCAGCGGCCTCAGTTTAGGGTCGGGGGCAAACCGGTTTGCCCTCGCCAACCACAACCCTCAGGCTGTCACCATCGAATCATTCGATGCCAGCAGCGCCGGAGATAGCGTTCTCCTCTCCTGGCAGACGGTCAGCGAAATCGATCACCTGGGCTTCAACCTCTATCGGGCGGTCGACGACGATCCGAACTGGCTTCGTCTGAACCCAACCCTGATTCAAAGCCCCACCCCTGGCGGCGCAACCGGCCACGATTACACCTGGCGTGATGCCGCTGTCGAACCTGACCAGCGATATCGATACCGCCTGGACGCCGTAGACCTGGACGGACAAGAAATGACCGTCGCCACAATAGACATCAGCTTCGCCGCGCCGGAACGGATCTGGCAGTCTTGGCTGCCACGGATAACGGCACAGTAGAATATTTTCTGGTGACATACCTCTCGCACATCACCCATTTCAACAATTGTAATCATGTCCTATGCTCACACACTCATTCCCCGCCTGGCCGAAAGCTCGCGCTGAATGGCCAAAGTCGACCGTCTAGGTTGGACGGCAGGCCTCAGTTTTAATGCTTATGGCGCCTCTGTCGGCATCCGCACCAATGATGCCGCCATCCTCGAACGCGTGCCTGAGATTATGCCGCCGGAATGGGAAAGGGCGGAAGCGCCGGTGGTGGATTCGCTTTTCTCATTGTGGGTGGGCAAGTCCGCATCCCGCCAGGGCAGACGACACTATCATCTGCTTTATTCCGGAGCGGCGCGCCTCACCCGCACACTTGATATCGACGAAGTCTTCCACGACCTGGAGAACTACCTCTTGCTCACTGTGGCGTATTGGGCCAAAGAGGATCATCTCTTCGTCCATGCCGGTGTTGTCGGCTGGCAGGGCCAGGCCATCCTCATTCCTGGCCGCAGCCACACCGGAAAGACGACGCTGGTTTCGGAACTGATCAAAGCCGGGGCGATGTATTTTTCCGACGAGATGGCTGTGCTGGACCCGGCTGGGCGAGTGCATCCTTATCCCATCCCCCTCTCCGTGCGCGAAGACAATGGCACCTGCAAGTATTCGCCCGATGAATTCGGCGCGACGATCGGCGAGGAACCTCTTCCCGTGGGGCTGATTCTGGTTACCGAATATCAAGAAGGCGCGCGTTGGCAACCACGGCGGCTGACCCCGGCGCGGGCGATGATGGCGCTGCTGGATAACACTGTGGCCGCCCGCAAAGACCCCAAAGTCTCACTGCCGATCCTGGGCCAGACGGTCGATGGGGTAGCGGCGCTAAAGACCCGGCGGGGTGAAGCCGCAAACGTGGCGCCGAAAATCCTCCGATTCATGTCCGCTCAGGATATGAATGCCAAGACAACCTGATCGCTTCTTCAAGCGTGATCACTCAGGCGGTTCCGGTTCCAGAGAACGTTGTACGTGAAGCGATCATCTTGTGGCTGCAATGTCGCTGGCAACCTGAGCTGCTACCGGGCCTGCGCCATCATCTACAAGAATTTGAATCAACCTGCGCGGGCGAGGCCAGTCCATTCTGGGCGGAGCTAAACCAACTGGCCGAACGCGAGCGTGTGTCGGCCTTGCTTTACGATGTGGACCGAGGCTGGAATCTCTGCCCTTCTGTTGTCGAACGAAAGCTACATGATTTCGCCGCCTATACTTCCGTCCAGAATCGCATCTATCTCGACGCCCTGGCTGAGATCCTTGAAACCCTGGCAGCAGCAGACATCCCGGCCATCGTGCTCAAGGGTGCGGCCCTGGCCGAAATGATTTACGGCAATATTGGCCTGCGGCCTATGGTCGATCTAGACCTGCTTGTGCGCAAAATGGATGCGCGCAGGGCGCTGTCAATCCTGCAGGCCGATGGCTATGCGGCGCATGATCGGGGCACGCGTGACGGATCGACACTCGAATTCGAAAACGAAATCATGCTGGTGATGGCGGAACCAACGCCAATTCAGACCGAATTGCATTGGAGCCTGTTCGACTCTCCCCACCATCAGGCTGTGCTCGATGAGGATTGGCTGTGGCTCACAGCTCAACCGGCGGAGATAGCCGGATGTTCGACTTTGATTTTGGGGCCGGAAGCGCAGATCCTGCACCTGAGCGGACACGTGGCATTACACCACGTCGAACACGCTCATTTATTGTGGCTTCATGACCTGGCTGAGATCATCACCCAGGCTGAGATCGATTGGGACAGCGTGTTGCAGCACGCCGTGCAATACGATCTTGTGCTCAGCCTACAATTTGCACTGAACCGAGTTGCGGCGTATTGGCAGACTCCGATCCCTGCGAGCGTGTTAGCAGAGTTGAATGGCTTGCAGGTTTCATCTGCCGAAAGCCGAATCCTGATCTCGCGCATGGATGGCCCGCGACCTGTATTGCAGCGATTCTGGCTCGACCTGACCGGCATTCCGGATTGGCCTGCGCGGCTGCGCTATGCCTGGCAGAATTTGTTTCCCAACCCCATTTATATGCATCAGCGGTACCAGATCAGGCTACCATTGATGCTGCCCATACTTTATCCGTACCGTTGGGTTTTGGGACTGACCGAGTTATTGAAGCGACCAAGACTGTAAACGCTGATCATGTTATCGAACGCCATATTCATCGGGAGCAGTCTGGTGACTTCTTGCTCGCGAAAGATAATGCAAATTCGTTTCTGTAAAAGTGAGGTTGAGTCAGGTTGGTGGCTTCGCAGCGATTCTGGAGTGTAGTCAGCTGTCCATCTGCGTCAAGGGCTGCGCAAGTCGGCCAAA